>JBJTAV010000001.1:0-5351 GCA_046091005.1 Gammaproteobacteria bacterium
CGAAGAAATCATCGGCTTGCCATGCTCGCTGGTTGCAAAAGTCAGGGTGCCGCCATCGACGCCGAGTCGAGCGCCCAACACGCTGCGCAGCAAGATTCTCGAGACTACGTAATCGCGGCGTACCCCCGCTGCAGTCATCGAGTCGGCCCGCTCACGCTCGGCTTTCGAGAGCAACTCGATGTCAGCTGGACTGGACAAGAGCGAGGAAAATGCAGTGAGGTCGGCGAAATACAATTCGATGTCACGCGGGGGCTCGCGATGCCGGAGTGCATGAAAGGCGAGCGGCGACCAGATGGGTGACACGATGCGGGGGACTATGCCCGGGCGGGTCCCGCCCGTGCAATACTTGAACGCTACAGGGAAACTTCGCTTGCCAAGGCAACACCCGCGACATGTCGATCATTCTCGATGCGCTGAGAAAATCCGAAAATTCACGGCTGCGACAAGATCATCCAGTGATCTTCGCGGCACGTACTGCGCCGGCACGAACCCGCCTGCCGATATGGGCCTTGGTGTTGGTGGCGCTGCTGGCCATCAATTTGCTGGTGATCGCATGGGCGCTGCTGCGGAGCGAAAGCCCCAGTAACGATGTGGCCCGAGTGGAGCAGCCTGCAGCGGCAGATGTTCCGGCAGCCGCACCGGCGCCAGCACCGGCGAGCACCGACGCCCCCGCAGTTGCGCCACCCGCCGACGCCCCAGCGGCCATCGCCCCAGCGACCATCGCGTCGGCAGCTGTTGCACCGAAGACTGCGCGTGCAGTGACCGCGCGTGCCGCGCCTCCCGCCGTGCCTGCCTTGCCCCGCGCGCCGAGCCGCGACGATCTGCTTGCTCGCGGTACGACGATCCCGCTCGCCGAACTCAACATGCACGTCTACGATCCGAACCCGCAGGCGCGTTTCGTGCTGCTCAATGGTCAAAGATTGCGTGAAGGCGAAAGCTCGCGCGAAGGCTTGGCCGTCGAGCGCATCACGGCCGAGGGCGTGATCCTGCGCTTCGGTAGCTCGTCGTTCGCGGTCAACCTGCAATGAGCGAACTTAACGAGCTCGATGGTCTGCAGTTGGCCGATGTGCTGCGTGCCGGCATCTATCGGCTATTCGAGCAAACTGATCATCTCAACAAAATAAATGTATTTCCGGTCCCCGATGGCGATACCGGAACGAATATGTCGCTGACGCTGTCTGCCGTGCTTGCATCGCTTGACCGTGCGCCGGAGCAGCACGCAGGCAGCATGCTGGTGCGCGCCGCAGATGCTGCACTCGACGGTGCCCGCGGCAACTCAGGAGCGATCCTCGCGCAATTTTTGTTGGGTCTCGGCGATGGGGCAGGTCATCTGGCGCGGATCTCGACCGGCGAGTTCGCGAGCGCCCTGCGCATGGGCGCGACCTACGCCCGCGACGCCCTTGCACAGCCGCGCGAGGGCACCATCCTCACCGTACTGCGCGAGTTTTCCCTGGCTGCCGAAGCACAGGTACCGCACTCGAGCGACTTTCGCAGCTTGTTCACCAATTCATTGAGTCGCGTGCGCGAGGCGCTTGAGGCCACACGCGGACAACTCGAGGAACTGCGCGCAGCAAACGTCGTTGACGCCGGAGCGCTCGGGTTCGTCGAAGTTCTGGAAGGCATGCGCCGATTTCTCGATACGGGCGAACTTGGCAAAGTTGTGACCCCCGTACATTCCGGCGACGAGTCGATGGCCGGTACCGCTCCACCGGCGGCCGATCAGGATTATCGTTTTTGCACCGAGTGTCTGATCAAGGCCTCCGCCGATCAGGAAATCGACCTGCGAAATCTGCGCGAGACCCTTTCGACGATGGGTGCGAGCCTGGTGGTCAGCGGCAGCAAGCGCAAGGCGAAGATTCACATGCATGTCGACGATCCGGAGTCGGTCTTCCGGATCGCCGAAAACTTTGGCACCGTGAGTGGTCAAAAAGCGGACGACATGCGCATGCAGCAAAGCGCAGCGCACCACCGCAAGACGCAACGTACCGCGGTGGTCACGGACTCGGGCGCGGATATTCCCGAGGAATTCATCGAGCGACTCGGGATACACGTGGTCCCCGTGCGCATCCACTTCGCCAACCATTCTTATCTCGACAAGGTGAGCATGACGCCCAGCGAGTTCTACCGTGAGCTCGTGAGCAATCCGGCGCACCCCAAAACCTCGCAACCGCCGCCGGGTGATTTTCGGCGCATGTTCGAATTTTTAGCTTCGCATTACGATGCTGTGGTGTCCGTGAATCTGACCTCGCGACATAGCGGTACGTGGGATGCCGCGAACAAGGCGGCACAAAGAGTAGGGGCCGAGGGAAAGCCGGTTTCGGCGATCGACAGTCGCAACGCCTCGGTCGGGCAGGGGCTCATTGCAGTCGCCGCCGCCGAGGCAGCGATCGCAGGTGCCAACCCGCAGGGCGTCACAGCCGCCATCCATGCAGCAGCCGAGCGCACCCAAACGTTCGCGCTGCTCGGCAATATCGATTTTGCCGTGCGCGGTGGTCGTGTGCCGGCGATCGTCGGCAAAGTGGCGCGGCTGCTCTCACTCAACGTCATTCTGCGCACCTATCCGGATGGCCGAATTCGCGCGGGTGGCGGGCTGATCGGCTCACATCGCCTGCGCAGCCGATTCGCAGGTTTCGTAATGCGACGTAGTCGTTTCGATAGGGAGCGCGAAGCGCTGCGGATCTTCGTCGGTCACGGCGGACAACTGGAGGAAGGTCGGCTGTTGGCGAAAGAGCTCGAACAAAGATTTCCGGCGGCTAGCGTGGAATTTTGTGCGCTCACCGACATGGGCCCTGCCATTGGTGTACATGGCGGACCGGGGACGCTGATCGTCGCCATACACCGCAGGCCGAAAACCTAGCCGAGCGCGGCGATGACCTCGGGCGGCGCCTGAACCAGCTCGACCAGTACGCCTTCGCCAGCAATCGGAAATTCTTCGTTCGCCTTCGGATGCAGGAAACAGATGTCGTAACCTGCTGCGCCCTTGCGTACACCACCCGGCGCAAAACGTACGCCGTGCGAGGTCAACCACTCGACGGCTTTTGGCAGATCGTCGATCCACAGCCCGATGTGATTGAGTGGCGTGGCGTGCACAGCGGGTTTTTTTTCGGGGTCTAGCGGTTGCATGAGATCGACTTCGACACGCATCGCACCCTGACCCATGGCGCAAATATCCTCATCGACATTCTCGCGCTCGCTGACGAAGTTGCCGGTGACGTCGAGACCGAGCATATCGACCCAAAGTTTGCGCAGGCGCTGCTTGTCAGGGCCGCCGATGGCCACTTGTTGAATGCCCAGCACCCGGAACGGTCTTTTTGTTGAAGATTCGCTCATTGGAATTTGATGATCACCTGATCGACCGCGAGACTGTCGCCCTTGGAGGCCAACACCTCGGACACTACGCAGTCCTGAGTGGCAAAGAGAATGTTTTCCATCTTCATGGCTTCGATCGCGGCGAGCCGCTCGCCGGCACGGACCGTCTGCCCGGGTTGTACCGAGATATCGACCAGAAGCCCGGGCATCGGCGAGAGCAGTACTTTCGACAGATCAGGCGGTGCCTTGAACGGCATCAGTGACTCAAGCTGCGCCTGACGTGGCGAGAATACTTTGGCAAACAGACTCGAGCCGTTATGTGAAATTCGATAGCCGAGGCCGATGCGTTCGATTTGCGCGCAAAACGCCTTGCCATCGAAGTGACCATGCACGGCAATGTCGCGCAAGTTGTCTTCGAACGAGACTTCGTACGTACGGCCGCCGATGCCCACATGGAACATCGAGCCAACCGGTCGTACGGTGACCGGAATCTCGTCACGACGGCCAGTGTCATCGCGCAGCACGATCACGAAGTCCTCGCGAATGCGCACTTCACGATGCCGCAATTGTCCGGTGAGACGAGCCGCGCGCTCGCGGGAGCGACGGTGCGAGACCGCTGCCAAAGAAAGCAAAAATCCCGGTTCCTCGTGCGGTACGGCTGAAGCCGAAAAACCCTTCGGGTATTGCTCGGCGATGAAGCCGGTATTGAAGTCGCCAGCGACAAACCGCGGATGGGCGAGCAAAGCCGCCTGAAACGGAATGTTGCTGGAGATGCCGCGTATCACGAAGCCGTTCAAGGCCTCGCGCATACGGGCGATCGCCTGCTCACGATCGGCACCATATGTGATGAGCTTGGCGATCATCGAGTCGTAAAACATCGGGATTTCGCCGCCCTCGTAGACGCCGGTATCGACCCGAACACCGCCTTCGGCGGGAACCGGTTGCGAGGCTTCCATGGTCGGCGTCGGTGGCCGATATTTGACCAGCCGTCCGGTCGAGGGCAGGAAGTTGCGGAACGGATCTTCGGCATTGATGCGGCACTCGATCGCCCAGCCTTTGCGCTGAATATCGCTCTGACCGAAGGCGAGGCGCTCACCCGCAGCGACACGAATCATCTGCTCGACCAGGTCAAGCCCGGTGATGCACTCGGTGACCGGGTGCTCCACCTGCAAACGAGTATTCATCTCGAGGACATAGAAGCTGCGATCTTTGCCAACCACGAACTCGACCGTGCCCGCACTTTGATAGTCGACGGCTTTGGCGAGAGCGACTGCCTGCTCGCCCATGGCCTTGCGCGTCTTGTCATCGAGGAAGGGGCTCGGCGCCTCTTCGATCACTTTCTGGTGACGGCGTTGAATCGAGCACTCGCGCTCCCAAAGATATACGCAGTTGCCATGCCCGTCGCCGAGCACCTGAATCTCGATGTGACGCGGCTCTTCGACGAACTTCTCGATGAACACGCGATCGTCACCGAAGCTGTTGCGCGCCTCGTTGCGACAGGAAGCGAAGCCCTCGTGCGCGTCCTTGTCGTTCCAGGCGACGCGCAAGCCCTTGCCGCCGCCACCGGCGCTCGCCTTGATCATCACGGGATAGCCAATGTCACGCGCGATCTCGACGGCACGCTCCGGCGACTCGATCGGCTTGTTCCAGCCCGGGATGGTGTTCACCTTCGCCTTGGCGGCCAGCTCTTTGGAGGCGATCTTGTCGCCCATGGCTGCGATCGACTTGTGCTTCGGCCCGATGAAAATGATGCCCGCCTCTTCCACACGCCGCGAAAACTCCGCGTTTTCCGAAAGAAAGCCATAGCCCGGATGCACGGCCTCGGCACCCGTCTTTTTGCAGGCCTCGATGATTCGATCCGCGACGAGGTAAGACTCGCGCGACGGCGCAGGCCCGATCAGCACTGCCTCGTCCGCAAGCTCGACATGGCGTGCGTCTTTGTCGGCTTCCGAATGGACGGCTACCGTCTTGATGCCCATGCGTTGCGCGGTCTTGATGACGCGGCAGGCGATTTCGCCACGATTGGCGATGAGTATTTTTTT
>JBJTAV010000002.1:0-3421 GCA_046091005.1 Gammaproteobacteria bacterium
GATCATCGCGCAAGCGCGCGCGGCGGGGTTGCAGACGATCGCTGAGGCGTATGCCGACCGCGCGTATACGAAAGAAGGGCGTCTTGTATCGAGGCGTGAGCCGGGCGCCGTGCTGCACGAGCCTTCGCGGATTGCCGAGCGCATGGTCCAGCTCGCCTTGCACGGAACATTAGAAGCCATCGACGGCAGCGCCATTCGTGTTGCGGCGCAGTCGATCTGCGTTCACGGCGATAGCCCGGGCGCGGTGGCGATCGCGCGCGAGGTACGACGCCGCCTCGAGGCGGAGGGCGTCAGCGTGTCGCCCTTGATCAGGCCGCGCGGCGTGTCGCGAAGCGCCAGATGATGGAGCGTCGCGCCTGACGATGCGCGTGTTGTTCGTCAATCGTTCGACGGTCCTCGTCGAGCTTGCCGATCTCGATGAGGTGCTCGCGCTCCATGCGAGTCTCGTGAGTGCGCCGCTCAATGGCGTTGGGGAGATCGTTCCAGCCGCGCAGACACTCCTGCTGCGGTTCGATCCCGCGCGTTGGACTCGACAGATGCTGGTCGAGGCGCTTTCGCAGCGCGACCTGGCGGCCACGAGTCGAACGCGAGGCGCTCTCGTCGAGATCCCGATGCGTTACGACGGCGAGGATCTTGCGGAAGTCGCGCGACTCTGTGGGCTCAGCATCAAGGAGGTCATTCGTCGGCACGGCGCGAGTGAGTTCACGGTGGCCTTTTGCGGATTCTCCCCAGGGTTCGGCTATCTCGTCGGCGGCGACCCGGTGCTGCAGGTGCCGCGAAGATCGACGCCGCGCACGACCGTTCCCAAGGGGTCAGTCGCACTCGGAGGACTGTATTGCGGGGTGTATCCGCAAGCGAGCCCGGGGGGCTGGCAACTCATCGGCACGACGTCGATGTCGATGTGGGATCCCGCGCGCGAATCACCTGCGATTCTCACGCCGGGCACGCGAGTGAGATTCGTCGATCGCGAGAGTACCCGGATCGTCGAGACGACGACCAAAGAAAAGACGTTCGCTCGTCCCTCTCTCGAAGTGACCGCGGCGGCGCTCCCTGCGCTCGTGCAGGACCTGGGTCGACCCGGTCATGCTGCGATCGGCGTCACCGCTTCGGGTGCGCTTGATCGCGAGGCCTTGCAGACGGCGAACGCGGTGGCGGGCAATCCGCCGGATCTCGCCGCCCTCGAGATCGCTTTCGGTAACTTCTCCCTCAAATGTTCCGATGAGGTGGTGATCGCTTGCGCAGGCGCTCCGACGCCGATCACGATCACTCGCGCCTCGGGTGAAATCTTTCAAGCCGCCATGCATGAGGCGATTTGTTTGCGGTCGGGTGATAGCGTGACACTCGGCTATCCCACGCAGGGCGTACGAACCTATCTCGCAGTGCGTGGCGGCATCGACGTGCCGCAAACGCTCGGTAGTTCGTCGCGGGATGTACTCGCCGCGCTTGGACCGGCGCCGGTCGTGAAGGGTTCGATGCTTCCGATTGGGCGTGCTGCGCAAGTCCCGACGCGACCGCTCGTCATGGTGCATGCCGCAAAGGCCCCGCCGAAGGCGGGTGATGAGGTCGTACTCGATATCTTTGTAGGCCCGAGAGCCGACTGGTTTACCGAGGATGCGCTGCAAGTTCTGTGTCATCAGGTTTGGCGGGTGACGCCACAATCCAATCGCGTCGGGCTCCGGCTGCACGGAGAAAAAACGCTGACGCGACAGAGGACGGACGAGCTGCCGAGCGAGGGCATGACGAGCGGCGCCATCCAGGTGCCCCATGACGGTCAGCCGGTGTTGCTGCTGGCCGATCATCCCGTGACCGGAGGATACCCCGTAATCGCTGTGGTGGCGGAGCATCATCTCGATCTCGCCGGCCAGATACCGCCTTCGGCCACGATCCGGTTTCGGGTGATCGTCAATCCGTTGACTTGACCGCGTCCATCCGCGCCGTAGCGGATCTAACTTCTTTGAGATGAATACGTATGCGAGGTATTCGCAACGCGAGTCGAGGCAGATAGTCAGGAGGATTCGATAGAAAACTCAACAGGGAAATGTCATGAAGATAACAAGTCAGATGTTCGTCATCGGCTTGATGACGCTGATTGGTGGAGGGATGTCGGCGCAGAGTTCCGCGCAAGACGCCGCGATGGGACCCAACTCCATCGTGTTGCGACTCAATCTGGAAAAATCGGCATATCAAACTCCTGCGCCCAAATCCGATCGACGAGTCACCTCGCTGGTGAACGACGACTTCAAGATGTCTATTCGGGGTGTCAATGGGAGCGGGAAGTCGTTTGCAGCGATCTACGATGGAAAGGTCGACGGCAAGGAGTATCCGGTTAAGGGAACACCTAATGTGGATACCTTTTCTTTGACGCGTTCCGGTCCTAAATCGATTGCGGTACTGGCGAAGAAGGGCGGTAAAGTGGTGGTCGAAGGTGACTCGTTCACCTCTGCAGACAATCGCACATGGATCTTGGCTTATCGACTGATAGACGAAAAAGGTCGAAAGTCTCCGACGACCGTCGAGGTTTACGACATCATCGATCCCGTAGAGGGTACGTGGGCTCTCAATCTTGCGAAGTCGAGCTATCAGACGCCGGCGCCGAAGGGTGAGACGAGAAACATCCGCATGAATGGCGATACCGTCGATTTCGTTTCGATCGGCACCGATGATGCGGGACTTCCTACTCGACTGAGTTGGAGATCGCGGCTCGACGGCAAGGACTATCCGATCCAAGGTAGCTCGTCGTTCGACACGATTGCATCGACGAGTAGCGGTCCGGGGGCGGTCAGTAGCGTGCTGAAGAAGAACGGACAGGTGGTGACTACGGCGGAGCGGACCATCTCGGCGGACGGTATGACCATGCAGCTCGTGTCCAACGTCACCCGTGCCGACGGCTCGACAGCCCGTAACGTCGCGGGGTACGACCTACAGCAAAAAATAGGCCGACCGACCGTCGTTTGACGGGCGGGTGGGGCGTCACGCTGTCGTGCGTGGTGCCCTTTTTTTAGGGGCGTCGTTCTATCGCGGCGGTCTATTTTGAGGCGACCGGGTACACTGCATCGCATATGACCGAGTACGACTACATCATCGTCGGGGCGGGGTCTGCGGGCTGTGTGCTCGCGAATCGATTGACCGAAGATCCGGCGGTTTCGGTGCTGCTGCTCGAGGCGGGTGGGCGCGATTGGCATCCGCTAATCCTTATGCCGGCGGGTCTCGCGCGCCTTGTCATTAATCGACAGATCAACTGGAGTTACGACACGGAGCCGGAGCCGCAATTGCTCGGACGACGCCTCTACTGGCCGGGAGGGCGTGTGCTCGGTGGCAGCAGCTCGATCAACGCTATGTGTTACGTGCGCGGTGATGCAGCAGACTACGACGAGTGGGCTGCGCTCGGCGCGACGGGCTGGAACTTCGATGCGGTGCTGCC
>JBJTAV010000003.1:0-19368 GCA_046091005.1 Gammaproteobacteria bacterium
CGGTTCGAGGTGCGCTGCGCCGGCCCAGCCCCAGACGGCCACTGCGAGCGGCACGCTCGCCGGGACCGCGAGCGCCCACAGACAATTGCGTATCCAGCGACGACGTTGCCCCTCACCCTCGAGCCGAATGACATCGGCCAAGGCGAGTAACAGCAGCGATGCCGGCACCGCCGCAATTGTGAAGACGACGATGCCGAGCGCGAAGTCGTTCAAAGGGAGTTGTTCAAAGAATGAATCGGCTGAGATCTTCGTCTTGCGAGAGCTTGCCCAGGCTCTCGTTGACATAGTCGGCGTCGATGGCGAGGGTGGTTCCGGGGCGTTCGCTGGCTTCGTAGGACAAATTCTCCAGTAGCCGTTCCATCACCGTGTGCAGTCTTCGCGCGCCGATGTTCTCGGTGCGTTCATTGACGTGAAAGGCAATCTCGGCGAGTCGACGCACGCCCTCGGGGGTGAACTCGACCTCGACGCCCTCGGTACGCAACAGCGCCGCGTACTGAGTGGTCAGCGAGGCGTCGGGCTCGGTCAGGATGCGTACGAAATCTTCGACCTTCAGGGGCTCGAGTTCGACGCGAATCGGGAACCTGCCTTGCAATTCGGGGATGAGATCGGAGGGCTTGGAGACATGGAAGGCCCCCGAGGCGATGAACAGCACATGATCGGTCTTGATCGGGCCATATTTGGTGTTGACCGTGCAACCCTCGACGAGGGGCAGCAGATCGCGCTGCACGCCTTCGCGCGAGACATCGGCGCCATAGGTGTCTTGTCGGCGACAGATCTTGTCGACTTCATCGAGAAAAACGATGCCATTCTGCTCGGCGTTGCGGACTGCACTGGCGCGCAGTTCCTCTTCGTTGAGCATCTTCGCCGCTTCTTCATCGATGAGCATCCGCGCTGCATCGCGAACTTTCATTTTTTTGGCGCGGGTTTTTCCGGCGCCAAGGTTCTGGAACATGGTCTGCAACTGCTGTTGCATCTCTTCCATGCCGGGCGGCGCCATGATTTCGAGTCCGCTGCCCATTCCGCGCAGCTCGATTTCGATCTCGCGCTCATCGAGTGCGCCCTCGCGCAACATCTTGCGGAATTTCTGGCGGGTATCGGCATCCCGAGGCTGCACAGGCTCGTCGGTGGAAAATCCCATCAGCTTCGGTTTCGGCAGCAGCGCATCGAGGATGCGCTCTTCGGCGGCGTCGGCAGCGCGGTCACGTACGCGGGCCATTTCAGCCTCGCGGGTGATCTTCACGGAAACATCGACTAATTCTTTGACAATCGAGTCGACGTCACGACCGACATAGCCAACCTCGGTGAACTTGGTGGCTTCGACCTTGACGAAAGGCGCGTTGGCGAGGCGCGCGAGCCTGCGGGCGATTTCGGTTTTGCCGCAGCCGGTGGGGCCGATCATCAAAATATTTTTCGGGGTAATCTCCGGACGCAGACGCTCTTCGACCTGCATACGGCGCCAGCGGTTGCGCAGAGCGATGGCTACCGCACGCTTGGCCGCAGCCTGACCGACGATGTGTTTGTCGAGTTCGCCGACGATTTGTCGCGGCTTCAGTGCGCCGTCACTCACGTGTGCAGCTCCTCGATGACCAGGTTTCGGTTGGTGTAGATGCAGATATCCGCGGCGATATTGAGCGAGCGCTCGACGATTTCGCGCGCCGTCAGTTCGGTATTTTCGAGCAGCGCACGGGCGGCGGCCTGTGCATAGGCACCGCCCGAGCCGATCGCCACCAGATCATGTTCCGGCTCGATCACATCACCGTTGCCCGAGATCACAAAGAGCTTGTGCGGATCACCCACCAGCAACAAAGCTTCGAGTCGACGCAAGTAGCGATCGGAGCGCCAATCTTTGGCGAGCTCGATCGCTGCACGCGTGAGATTGCCGAACTTGTCGAGTTTGCCCTCAAAGCGCTCGAACAAGGTGAATGCATCTGCCGTACCGCCGGCGAAACCGCCGAGTACCTTGCCTTGACCGAGCGGCCGCACTTTGCGCGCATTGCCCTTCATCACGGTCGTGCCGAGGGTGACTTGACCATCGCCGCCGATGGCGACGACGCCTTTGCGCCGCACCCCGAGTATCGTGGTGCCGTGCGGATTGAAAATTTCACTCATGTTTTCTTCCTTGCCCGCGGGTGGGCCCGATCGTAGATGCGGGCCAAATGCTGGAAATCAAGGTGGGTATACACCTGAGTGGTGGCGATGTCTGCGTGCCCGAGTAGTTCCTGCACACCGCGCAGGTCCTGACTGGACTCGAGCAGATGCGAGGCAAACGAATGACGAAAGAGGTGAGGGTGCACGTGAACGGGCAGGCCCTGCAGGCGTGCCCAGCGTGCCACCCGCGCCTGAATAGTGCGCTGACCCACACGCCGTCCATTGCGACCGGTGAAGAGCGCGATTTCGCCTATGGCTGCAGAGGCTGTCCTTGCAGCAAGCCAAGCTTCGAGGGCCTCGATGGCCTTGCGACCGACGGGCAAGATGCGGGTTTTGTGGCCTTTGCCCGTCACTCTGACGGTGCGGTCGGCGAGATCGAGTGCACCGAGATCAAGACCGATAAGCTCCGAGAGTCTGAGCCCCGAGGAATAGAACAACTCCATGATTGCGCGGTCGCGAATGGCGAGCGCGTCGGTGCCGGGAATCTCCAGCAGCCGCGTCATCTGATCGACATCGAGTGTATCCGGCAAACTGCGACGGGCTTTGGGCGCCCGCACGTCGGCAGCCGGATTATTTTTGAGCACACGCTCGCGCTGCAGATAGCGCAAAAAGGAGCGTACCGCCGAGAGGCGGCGTTGCACGCTGCGCGGTGAAAGTCCGCCGGCGTGAGAGCGTGCAGCAAAGAGCCGCAGATGCTGAGCATCCAGCGTTTCCCAACGCTCAATGCCACTCTTGTCGCACCATGCGACGAGTGCGTCGACTTCGCGCAAATAGTTGCTGCAGGTATGCACCGACAGCCGTCGTTCGGTGTCGAGGTGGACACCGAAGCGATCACGCCAAGCTTGCGCGTCCGGCGTCACACCCGCGGTTCGACGCCGCAACGCGCCAGTGCGGCGCTGATCATCTCGCCGATCCGAGCGAGGAAGTCGGTGCTGATGGCAGGGTTGAATCGATGCGGATCGGCGCTGCCCAGCAACAGCGCGCCACGCGATGCGCCGGCGCCGATCGGTACCAGCGCCATCGATGCCACTTGTGCAGCTTCATCACCGAAAACTGCAATGCGCTGCGCCTCGGCAAAATGGCCACAACGCGGTCTGCCCGCGGAGAGCAAAGATTCCACTACGCTGAGTTCGGACCCGGCGAGCAGAATCTTGCAGGGTGTCACCTCGAAATCTTCGCGCATCGAAGCGTCGATCTGCGCACAAATTTCGTCGGCCGTGCGGGCATGCAGCAGACGCAGCGTCAGCTTGTGAACGCGCTCCGCGAGTAGATCGTTGCTACGCGCCACGCGCACGAGCTCGGCCAGACGTTCGCGGTTCACGATCTGTCGCTCGCGCAGTACTTTCACCTGGCGCTCGACCAGCGACACCGCACCGTTGCCACCATGTGGCACATTCAGTTGCTCGAGCAGTTGCGAATGTTGATCAAAAAAATCTGGATGCTGCTCCAGAAACCGTACGACATCATCGCTGCTGACCATTGGTTCTTGCCCCCGATACCCGACTCAGGCGAATTGCGACAGATCGACTTCGCCGCGGAATGCGACCGCTGCCGGGCCTGTCATCCAAAGATGGTTGTCATCACCCCGCCAGCACAGTTGCAGAGTGCCCCCGGGCAGCGCGATCTCGGCCTCATCTGCCAATAGCCCCAGCCGCCTTGCACTGGCCATGGCGGCGCAGGCACCGGTGCCACAGGCCCGGGTTTCGCCGACACCACGCTCGAACACCCGCAGGCGTGCATGCGTCGGGTCGATCACCTGCAGAAAGCCCACATTGGTTCGCTGCGGAAATCTTTGATGAGACTCGAGCCGAGCGCCGAGCGTGCTCACCGGCGCCTCGTCGACCGACGATACTCGCAGTACGACATGCGGATTCCCCATCGAAACCTCGGTAAATGAAATCTCTTCATCGTCGATGTGCAGCGTCGATTCACCGACACTCGCGAAGCGCGGTACGCCCATATTCACGGCGACCATGCCCGCTCTGGCGAAGGCGGCTTCGACACGACCGCCGGGGCTGTCGAGTTTAAGCGTGACTGCAGCGGCCCGGCCTTGCAGCCGCAGCCATTCGGCAACACAGCGCACGCCGTTGCCACATTGTTCAACCTCGCCGCCATCGGCGTTGAAGATACGGTAGTAGGCATCGGCATCGGCTTGGCGCGGCGGCAGGATCACAAGCGCCTGATCGAAGCCGATACCGGTATGACGATCAGCCAGTGCACGCCAGAGCCTTGCCGCAGGCAGGGCGTCGGTGTCGTTGGCGGCAATGACCATGAAGTCATTGCCCAGCCCATGCATTTTGGTGAAGTGCAAATTCGCCATCGGTCAGGGCATGGCCGCGCGGTCGCGGAAGATACAGCGATCCATCACGGTGAAGAGTCCCGCATTGCGAGCGTGCCGCGCGGCGTGTTCGTCGATCACGCCATCCTGCAACCACAGCGCCGGCATGCGCAGGCGAATGCAGTCATCGACGATTGCCGCAACATGCTCCGGGCGTCGAAATACATTGACGAGATCGACGCTCTCGCCGGGACTCAATACCTCGCCAAGCTGATCGAGCGCGGGTACGCAGCGTTCGCCCAGGATTTCTTTTGCCGATGGTGTCACGGGAATCACCCGATAACCGAAGCGCTGCAGCGAACGCGCAACGCCATGGCTAGGTCGCGAGCGGTCGGCACTCAATCCCACCATGGCAATGGTGCGCACGCGGCGCAGCAGAGCAAAGATTTCAGGCAAAGGCGGATTGCGGAACGGCGCGTTTTCGAAGAGTTCTTGCTTGAGACGAAACACCGCGGAGATGTCCTCATCGCCATGGCCGCGACGAATGAGTTCGGCATATTCGCGCAGCATGTCTTCGACGACGGGCAGTGACACGCCGCTTGCCGCCGCCATGTCGTGACAGATACGCAGGTCTTTCTCGTGCAGACGCACGCGAAAGCCCGCCGGAAAACTGCCGCGTATCATGTTGGGAGCACGATTGACGAAGTACCACGAACTGCCCGCGCCCTGACCGAGTGTTTCGACCACGCGCTCAAGGGGCAACTGCTGCGCGCGGGCAAAAGCCATGGCTTCACCGACAGCGCGAATGATGCCGGCACACATGATCTGGTTGGTCGCCTTCGTCGCCTGACCCGCGCCGTGTGCACCGAACAGCCGCACCGTCTTGCCCATGGCCTCGAGCACGGGCCGGGCGCGCTCGAAATCGCTCTCGTTACCCCCGCACATGATCGCCAGCGTGCCTTTTTGTGCCCCTTCGACACCGCCACTGACGGGGCAATCGAGAAAAGCCGCGCCGCGTGTCGCGAGCAGCGCCGCGGCGCTACGCGCGGTATCGGCGCTGACGGTGGAACAATCGATGACGATGGTGCCAGCGCTCACGGAGGTCGCGATGGCGTTGACGACCTCGAGCACATCGGCATCGGCCGAGACGCAGAGCACGAGCACCTCGCAGCGCGTGGCGAGCTCGGCGGGCGTGGTCGCGGCCTGACAACCGAGTTCGGTGGCAAGAGCACTGGCCTTGTCGGTGCCGCGGTTCCACACCCCGGCGAGCAGGCCCGCCTTATGAAGATTGCGCGCCATGGGAGCGCCCATCGCACCGAGACCGAGAAAACCTGTACGCATGCGCGCATCTTATCAGGAGCAATTCACCCCAATAAAAAAGGGCGACCACCTTGCGATGGTCGCCCTGGAGGCTCTACGGAACGGGGGGACGAATGTGCCGTAAAGAAACTGAAGAAATCAGTTGTAGTAGGCCCGCTCGTTGTGCTCGTTGGTATCGAGGCCCTCGCGCTCTTCCTCTTCGGCGACGCGCAGGCCGACCACGAGATCAGCGATCTTGAAGGCGATGAATGCAGCCACTGCCGACCATACGATCGTCACGCCGACGGCCTTGGCCTGGATGAGCACCTGCGTCGCGATCGGGTTTGTGCCCACCGAGGCTGTGACCCAGTCAGTGACGAGACCCGGGCCGCCGAGCGAGTGACTGTTGAACACACCGGTGAGCAGTGCACCGAGGATGCCACCAATACCGTGCACGCCGAACACATCGAGCGAGTCATCGGCCTTGAGCAATTTTTTGAGGCCGGTCACACCCCAAAGACAGATGAGGCCAGCGACAAGCCCAATCACCAACGCGCCCATCATGCCGACATTGCCCGCAGCCGGTGTAATGGCTACCAGACCCGCGACCGCACCTGAAGCAGCGCCGAGCATGGAGGGGTGGCCTTTGAGTACCCATTCCGCGATCGACCAGGCAACCACCGCACCTGCCGTGGCGAGCAAAGTATTGAGGAAAGCGAGGGCGGCGAAGTTGCCGGCTTCGAGCGCAGATCCGGCATTGAAACCGAACCAGCCCACCCAGAGCAGCGAGGCACCAACCATGGTGTGCACGAGATTGTGCGGCGGCATCGGCTCACGACCATAGCCCACGCGCTTGCCGACCATGTATGCACCCACAAGGCCCGCGACACCCGCGTTGATGTGAACGACTGTGCCGCCGGCAAAGTCGAGCGCACCCCACTGCCACAGCAGACCCGCCTTGGCGGTCATGGCGTCGGCGACACTGGCATCGGTGTAGGCGTCGGGCCCCATCCAGAACCACACCATGTGCGCGATCGGCAGATAGCAGATGGTGAACCAGATCACCATGAAGATGAGTACCGCCGAAAACTTCATGCGCTCCGCGAAAGCACCGACGATCAGTGCACAAGTGATGCCCGCGAAGGTCGCCTGGAAAGCGACGAAGACGATCTCGGGGATGTACACGCCCTTGCTGAAGGTGGCGGCGTAGGCAAAGGTTCCTGCGACCGGGTCCCACACGCCGTCAAGGAAGATCCGCGCGGTACCACCGATGAACGCGCTACCTTCGGTGAAGGCGAGCGAGTAACCGTAAATGCACCAGAGCACGACGATCAAAGAAAATCCGACCATCACCTGCATCAGCACCGACAGAATATTCTTTGAGCGAACCAGGCCGCCGTAGAAGAGAGCGAGTCCGGGAACGGTCATCAATACCACGAGCAGCGTCGACACCATCATCCAGGCGGTGTCGCCCTTGTCGGGAACCGGCGCGTCCTGCGCCAAAGCGAGCGCCGGAGCGAATGCTCCAAAGACGACTGCCGCCACGGCGGCAAGTCTGCGTTGCAGACCCCGCACAGCCGCGAGGCTGCCTACTGCTGCGATGAACCTGTTCAAAGTTTTCATGAGAGTCTCCCTGCTCGCCGTGAATTCAAGTTGCCGCCACGCCTGTTTCGCCGGTGCGAATGCGGATGGCTTGGTCGATCTCCGCCACGAAAATCCTGCCGTCTCCCACCTTGCCGGTCCGCGCGACGTTGGCGATTGCCTCGATCACCGGTTCGACGATGCTGTCCTCGACCGCAATCTGCACTTGCACCCGTGGCACGAAGTCGATGCTGTAAACCGCACCGCGATAAACCTCGGGATGGCCATGCGCGGCGCCATATCCCTGCACCTCGCTGACGGTCATTCCCTGTACGCCAAGTTGCGCGACCGCCATCTCGAGGTCGTCCAACTTGAAGGGCCGGATGATCGCGGTGATCAATTTCAATGCCACGTTTCGCCCTCACGGCCGACGTATCCGGTCGATCCGGCGGTTAATGCCACTCGGCGCCCTGCCTGCCGCCGCGTTATCCTTCGCGTCGTCCGGCTCGCGTCAGGGGTTTTGCAGATTCCATGCCATCCCCCGCACGCCCGAAACCGGGCAATTCAGGCGGTTTTTCGCAGGTTTTCTTCGGGCGGACGCACCGTTTTGGCGCTTCCGACTCGGCATCCTGCGTCAATTAAGGGCAAGGCCCGCGGACAACGGAGGTAACACCATGGAATTTCGCGACGACGATCTCGCTCGCCGGTTGTTCGAGAGCATGCCCCCCACGGTGCGCAACATGCGCCAAGACCTCGAAGCCAATTTTCGCGCCGTCCTGCAGGCCAATCTTGCGCGGCTCGAGCTGCTCGCCCGTGACGAATTCACCGCACAGACCAAAGTTCTCGAGCGTACTCGCGCTCGTCTCGAAGCCGTCGAGCAGCGCCTCGCCGAACTCGAGGCCAAGCTCGAAACCCCTCGCAGCAACTGACGCAGCACTGCCATGTCGGTCGCGCGCATCCTCTGTCGCGCGCAAGTCGGTCTCGCGGCTCCCCGGGTCGATGTCGAAGTCCACCTCGGCGCGGGTTTGCCCTGTTTCAATATCGTCGGCTTGCCCGCCACCGAGGTCAAAGAAAGCAAAGAGCGCGTGCGCGCGGCTTTGGTGAATTCAGGCTTTGAGTTTCCCGCAGGGCGCATCACCGTCAATCTGGCGCCCGCCGATCTGCCCAAAGACGGCGGGCGTTTCGATCTCGCCATCGCCATCGGCATTCTCGTGGCGGGGGGTCAGCTCGCTCCGTGGCATGATCTCGCAGCGCTCGAGTTGCTCGGCGAGCTCGGTCTCGCTGGCAATCTGCGTTCGGTACAGGGTGCCTTGCCGGCGGCGGCGACTGCCTCGGCGCAGGGCCATCGAATCGTATTACCCGCGGCAAATGCGTCCGATCTGCGCTGGTATCCAGGTCTCGCGGCCGTCAGCGCCACCGATCTGCTCGGCGTCTGTGCCTGGCTCGAAGGCCGCGACGTCTTGCCTTCCGACACTCACAGCGCACCGACGGTCATCGCTCCGGAGGTCACCGCTAATCCGAGTGTGGGCAGACTGCAGGGACTGCGTCTCGGCGATGTCTGTGGTCAGGCCCTCGGCAAACGCGCGCTCGAAGTGGCGGCGGCTGGCGGACACAGTCTGCTGCTCGTGGGTCCGCCTGGCTGCGGCAAGAGCATGCTCGCCGAACGACTGCCCAGCCTGTTACCCCCACTTTCCGATACCGAGGCGCTCGAAGTGGCAATGATCTCTTCACTCGCGATCAATGCCGCACCGCGTTTGCTCGATCGCCCGTTTCGTAGCCCCCATCACACGGCCTCTGCCAACGCGATCATTGGCGGTGGGCCCAACGCGGGTCCGGGTGAGGTGACGCTCGCGCACCGCGGGGTCCTTTTCCTTGATGAGTTGCCGGAGTTCGATCGGCTCGTGCTCGAGGCGCTGCGCGAACCGCTAGAGACTGGCCGAGTTGCCGTCTCGCGAGTCGGCGCGCAGACCGAATACCCCGCCGGGTTTCAGTTGATTGCTGCGATGAACCCTTGTCCTTGCGGTTATCTCGGCTCACGCGAGCTCAGTTGTCGCTGTGGGGGCGCTGCACGCGAGCGTTATCGGTCACGACTCTCCGGGCCGTTACTTGATCGACTGGATTTGCGAGTCGAACTCGACTCGGTGAGCAACGCCGATCTCGCCGAACACCGCCGCGCCAGACAACAAGGCGTGCCAACTGGCGATGGGTCTGCACCTGAGAACGCGCGCGATGCCGCTGCCTCTGCGGAGCAGAGTGTGCGCCAGCGCATCGCGAGTGCGCGACGGCGGCAAATGCAACGCCAGGATTGTCTGAATGCTGCGCTGTCGGGTCCCGCGCTGGCGACACACGCTCGGTTGACCCCTGCAGCCAACGCTGCGTTACTCGGCGCCCGAAGCCAGCGAGGCACCAGCTTGCGCGCTCAAGATCGGCTGATTCGAGTTGCGCAGACAATCGCGGATCTGCGCGTGGCGGCTAAGGCCGGGATCGAAGACGCCGTGATCGCCGACGCCGTGATCGAAGAACAAGATGTGATCGACGCCTTGGCGATGCGTCGAGCGCTGAGCTGACGCAGTCTTACTGAGTCTTCGAGACCATGTAATCGACGGCTGCCTTGACGAGGTCGTCCGAGAGGTCTGACCGTCCGCCTTTGGCGGGCATCACGCCCTGTTTGCCGGTGTAACCTTCGATGGCGTGCTTGTAGAGCGTGTCTTTGCCTTGTGCGATACGCGGCGCCCAGGCGGCGCGATCATCCGACTTGGGTGCGCCAGCGATGCCATTCAGATGGCAGGCGCCGCACACTTGTTCGTACACACCAGGACCGTCGGTCGGAACCGCGAGTTCGACTACGACCGCACCCGCCGCGGGGACAATGGCAAGCGCCGAGTTATCACGCCCGGCAACCGCAACACGGCCGGTGGTGAGATTGCTCTCGACTTCGGCCAGGTACTTCGGGTCGGTCAGCACATGGGCCGACTGGGTGTCCTTGCCTACGCTACGCGCCAAGGCAAACAGCAGGATCGCGATGACGATGAGGATGCCGAGTACGAGGCTGAAGATATTGAAAAACTGGGAGTCCTGCTTGCTCACGGCGATTTTCCGGGGCGCGGTTAAAAATGACGCGGGAGTATATCCGCTACCGGGGGGGTGACGCACCCTTCGGGCTGCTTTCGAGGTGCAGGGTAACGGCCTTCAGGTTCGCACCGCGGGCACTGATGTTGCCGAAGCGAATTCGGCCATCGAGCGGCAGGTCTTGCAGGAGCTTGCCCGGAAACGCCAGCGGCGCCTCAGGGTCATAGTCCGACTCGCCACCAAAGGCCGCCGCATATTTTTCGAGATCGATGCGGTCGATCTCCAGTGTGAGACGCACAGGGTCATCGAGCAGCAAGCGACCACGGATGCTTGAGTCGTCGATTTTCAGGGCAAGGTCTTCGAGACGCAGCAGCTTGCCGTCAAAGCGCGCCTGCATCGCGAGTTTGCGCAGCCGCAGCAAGCTCGGTGTGCTGCGAAAGGGGGGGTTGACCCCTGCCGTGCGCAGCAGCTGATCAAGCGCGATTGCATCGAGACTGACCGCGGCCGCGATGGATGGCGGGCGAAATGCGAGCGCGTCGATATTTGCACGCAGCGCATCGAAATCGAGTTCGACTTTGGCGACGTCGATCGACATATCCGCGTCTTCAGGAATGCGTGCATCCAAGCCGCGCACGCGAACATTGAGAGGCCCCGCCAAGCTTGGCTGCGTCATCTTTGCGTTAGCCGTCAACGATAACGCGCCGACCTGCCAGTGCGCGCCCTCGGGCAGGCCCGCGCCTCGCGAGATTTTTTCGACGGTGAGGTTTACTCCATCGAGGGCAGCCAATGGCTCGGTGGCTTGAGTTTCGTCGGTGTAGCGGATGATCGCATTGCGAAGCTCGATGGCTGGCATGGCGAGCGCCGCTTCGGGCGGGCCGCTGGGCTCGATGGGGCCGATATCGCTGAAGTTATCGCGACCCTCGCGATCGCGACGCAGTTCGATCACCAAGCCGGTGATCGTGATGCGATCGAGCAGCGGTGCCGGCTCGTAGAGCGTGCTGTAGTGCACGCGTAAACGGATTTCCTGCCACGACAACAACGGCGGTCCAACAAAACCCGGCGGATTGCCGAAGGTGCCCGGGCCGACAACAACGGCAATCCACGGGAAATCGTCGATATCGATTTCACCGCGCAGTGTGATGTCACGACCGGTGAGTTCGCGCAGCGCGAGGCTGATCTCGTTGCGGACTGGCGAAGAGTTGACGATGGGATCGCGCAGCAGAATGCCAACGACCGCGAGCAACAGCACCACGCCGAGCAGCAGCCCCGGCAAGCCAAGCAGCAGCACGAGCGCCCACCGCCAGCGTGCCGGCTTGCGTTCCGCGGTGTTGTTCATTGCCGCCAGAGATGGGGTGCTTGGTCAGCGCCGCTTGGTCAGCGCTGCTTCCAATTGCCTTCGCTGTCCTGGAAGTACCAGCCCGGTTTTGCACCGCGCTCCACCCAACGCTCAGCGAAAATACGGCGGATATCGGCCTCCCATTCGGGACGCTCATTTTTACGGGCGATGGCTTCATAAAGCGCATTGCGGTCTGCGTTGTCTTCGGCGACCAGTCTTTTGACCAGCGCACGATCAGGCAGTGCTGCTGCGCTGATATCGCGTACATCGATGAGGCCCTTGGCGGTCAGGCCGATGAAGCCCGCGTCAAAGAAACGCTCGAGCTGACCGAAGCGCGCCTGCATGGATTGGGTGATGGCGCGGATCTCGGGTGATGAGACATCCATGTTTGCCTGTTGCTGGGCGTGTGCGACTGGCACGAGAGTATCGAGCACGCGCACGGCCACGAACTGCAGCAGAGAGGTATTTTCTTTGAGTAGCGCACTGCCGCCCGGTGCTGCGCGCTCGGATGCCGCATCTGTTCGTCCCGATGCCGCGCCGGATGGCGCGCTTGCCGGACTGGGTCGTGCGCCGCCGCTGCCCTTGATGACCGAGTCGATGATTTGATCAGCCGCTTTTTCGGCAGCACCTGCCGGAAAATAGACGTTGATGGTGACGCAAGCCGACAGCAGCAGCGTGGCGATGGATACCTTGAGCTTGAACAGGCTCTTCATGTGTTCACCTCTGCGTGAATTCAATCAACCGTGAATGTTCCGCCAGTCTGGATCTGCCAGGCGATCTGGTCCAACAACTCGGACCACTGTATGCGCCCGGAGTTGCCGATGATATCGACGCGCGGCAACCCCGCGCCCTTGAGCAGGTAATACCGATTGCCGGCAATCGGCGCGCCCGAGAGCTGGCACACATCATCTTCGAGTACGCAGCGAATGGCGAGTTGCTTGTACTGATAGCGCGAGAAAAAGCGCAATAGACCGCCCTGCATGGCGGCGGCGACGCCGGTGCCCGCGGTGCCGCCGACATTGGCGATATTGTTGATCGCATCGACACTGATGAGCTTGCGGCTGTGATCACCTGCCGGCGTACGCAGCCACGCATCGAAGCCGACCGGTGCCCAAGCGAAAAGCTCGAGTTGATCGAGACGACCTTCGATGCGCCCGGTGATGGTGCCGAACTCGAGGGTCGAGGTAATGGTTTCGAGGTCGAGATTTTCGAGCGCGAGATCCGCGGTGAGTCGTGGCCATCGACCGAGAGGATCGCTCAGTTTGATATTGCTGCCACGGATGATTCCATCAAAGATTTCAGCTTCGAGATCGCCGCCGACGCTCAGCGTGTCGTCCTTGTATTCGACCGCCGGGATGCGCCCGGTCACGAAGCCGCCGAGGGCGGGCCAACCGAAGGCTTTGCTGATTTCGGAGAGACTGATGGGTTCGATTTCGCCCGTGAACTGCACCTGCATCGAGGGCAGACCCGCATTGCGAACGCGCAGTTCCTGAACATTGATTGCGCCATCGAATATCGGCAGGCGGACGGGTTCGAGCAAGGATCCGGACCGACCGCGCAGCACCAGACGCATCGAGGAGCCCGCGCCGCTGATATCGTAGGTACCCGCCGAGTCCCAGGTGATCACCGAGGGCTCGAGGGGCTCTTCGTCGTCCGGAACCCAACTCACACGACCGCGCAGGTGCTCAATGAAAAAGAGTCCCTTGGTGTCGCGCAAGGACAGATCGTCGAGTTGCAGGTTGCCCGAGATCGGCTGGTTGTCACGGATCTGCAGTGTTCCGGCGATGCTGCCCGAGGACTCGAGGGAATCGAGTGCGCCACCTGCAAGAGCCGTTTGCAGGTAACTCGCATAGACGGCCGGAAAGCGCAATTCGTGCAACGCGAGGGTGGCTGAATCGATTTGCAGGCTTTCGAGGTCGGTCGGTGCATCGAGGAAGTCCTGTGCCTGCGAAAGCCGCGCACTTGCACTGGCATGCAGCAAGTCTTGTTGCTTGAAGTCGAATGAAGAAATCTCCAGCTGATTACCTTCGAGCAAACCTGCGAAGCTGATGCGCGTGGGGTAGGAGCCGAGCTTGATGTAGATGTCGTCGAACAGTGCGTCGCCGCGCGCGCTTTCGAGCCGGCCCGAGAAATCGAAACCCCCGCTGGCGGTCGCTTGCAGTTTGAGTTCGCTGTCGAGATCAACGCCCTCGGCGGCAATGGTGCCTGCTTCATTCGAGAAGCCGATACTTTTGCCGCGAAAGCCCAAGGTTGCCACCGTGGGCAGACTTGCATCGGTACGCCCGGCGAGACGAAGCGATGCATCCAGCGAGCCCTGCACCGTGAAATCTTTGGGCACGCTCACCATGTTGCGCCCGAGTCGCAGCAGCGCATCACCCGCGACGTCGGTGGCGTCTAGATCAAAAGTCCAATTACGCTCGGCGAGCGTTGCGCCGAGGGTGAAGCTGCCCCCGGCAAGCCGCAGCCGCTCACCTTTGAAGCGCAAACCACGCGCGCCTTCCTCCTGCAGCGCGAGAGTCATGGCGAGTGGCCCGATCGGTGTGGAGCCCATGCGCAGGGTGCCGCTCGGCATGGCAGTGCGTGGGTCGAGTTGAAGGTCGAGCTCGGTGTTCTCGAGCACAGTTGCCCCCGACTCGATGCGCTCGATATTCACCACGATACGATCGACGGCCGCGGCGGGTGAGCAGACCGCAGCAAGCCCTGCCGCAACCAGCGTGACTTGGACGAGCACAGGCTTTCTGTTCCCGACTGCCATATCGCCCATTATAGGGAGGCGGAGGGCGGGCTCCTGCAATCGGGGCTTCAAAGTATCCACCGGTGGCTTTAGATTGTGCGGATGCGCTTCTCACAGCTCATCAGGCTATGGCTATCCGGCATGTTGTTCATGGCGGGCATGTCGTTTGGGGTGGCCGCGAGCTCCGGGCAACGCGCGTTCTTCACCGTCGATGAGGTACTGCGTGCCGAGCCCTTGCCCTCCGCTCGCGCGGTCGGTCGGGTCCGTGCCGGGGATCGGGTGATCGCCGGAGAGCGTCGGGGATTTTGGCGGAGTGTCGAGACGGCGCAGGGTGGTTCCGGGTGGGTGAGGCTGTCGGCGCTGCGGGTGTCGAACGCGGCTCCCGCCGCGGGTCTGGCCGCGGCCGACACCGGGCGGGCTGCCGCCGGCAATGTGGTGCTTACGAGCGGAACTCGGGGCGTCCCTGGCCGCAACGCGCCGTTGACCCGCGAAACACTCAAAGCCGGGCGACCCGATTTCGCCGCCGCGGCAAAGATCAGTGCAGCCGTGATCGATGAGTCAGCGCGTAACCGATTCATCGCCGAGGGCGGACTGCAACTGCGCGATCTGCGCATGTCGAGGTCTGCGCAGTCTGTGAACGAGAATACGACAAAGCTTGCGGACGCAAGCACCGTGAGCACCGAGCTCGCGGCTATTGTGCTGGGCGTCGCCAAGCCGATCCTCCAGGCGGATCTGCAGTCCTATGTCAGTGAGGTAGGTCAGCTACTGGCGAGCCGACTCGGTGGTAGGCCCGAACAAGAGTGGCGCTTCGTGGTGGTCGACTCTCCCTCCGTGGTGGCGTTTGCCGCGCCCGACGGCTGGGTCATCCTCAGTCGCGGATTCTTTGATCTGCTGGGCAGTGAAGACGAGTTGGCAGCGGTATTGGCTCGCGAGATGGTACATGTCCGCCGGCAGCATCATCTGCAGCAGCTGCGTACGCCAATCATCGACACCTACCTTCGGCCACTCGATCCAGCACTCGATTTCATTGCTGACGAAGAGGGTGCACGCCTCGCGGCAAGAGCAGGCTATGACTCCTCCGCGCTCGTGACGGTTCTCGAGCGGGTGGCGGCTGCTGCCGTACAGGGTACAGACGTCGAGTTGCTGCGCGCCACGACGCCCTCGATTGCCGATCGCATCGCCACGCTCGCCGGAGCGTCGAGCGCCGATCTTGAGTCCGCTGCCCGCGTCTCTGCGGCGGCCACACGCATCACGCGGTACAGAAAAGGCAATCCATGATCAAGTACGGCGGCACGATCAAAAAAATCATCGAACAAGTATTGCCATTGATTGGCAGTCGCACGCGTCGCTGGGAGATGCATTTCTACTTGCTGTTGGCGGTGGTCATGGGCGTATTCGTCGTCGGTGATCATTTTTTGCGGGGTATGGTGGTTGATCGCGGTGAGAACGTGGACGACCAACTGCTCGCTTTGCGCATTTCGAGCCCGGTGCCGTCCCCCAATATCCTGATCATCGATATCGATGAACGATCGCTGGAGCGCGTGGGTCGCGATTACGGACGTTGGCCCTGGAGCAATTCGGTCATCGCAGAGGCCATCGCCAACATTGCCGAAGCGCAACCCAAAGCCGTACTCGTCAATCGCATTATTTCCGAGCGCGATCTGCGGGATCCCGACGGTGATCGTGCGCTCGACGAAGTGGCTCGAAGTTACCCGCAGCTCGTTTTTCCTTTCGTTCGCCTGCCGCAGGCCAACGATGGGGCGAGCGCGCTCGAGGCTCGGCTGATTCCCGGCGCGCGTCTCGCAGACGCTGCGTCGACGGCGCCCTCGACCGTGGCGGCCGTTTTGCCGGCACTCGAGAGCCTGCAGCGCAACATGGGCGCGGCAAACCTGCAGTCCGACGCCGACGGCATGATTCGCCGCTACCCGTATTGGTTGCCGGCCGGGGCCTATGAATTGCCATCGACGGCGGCCGTGGTGGCGCAGCTCGCTGGAGGCGCGGCGGTTGCCAACGATCAGCTTGACGTCAAGCTCAATTGGCGCAACAAACGCGGCGACTACACGCGGATTTCTTTTACCGAACTCTATGAGGCCCTGCGTGGTGGCAAGACCCATGACTGGTCTCGCTATGCAGGAAAAATCGTGATCATCGGTGCATCGGCGCCCGGCATATCCACCGTCAAACCAACGCCGATTTCGACACTGACCGAGGACAACACCATCCTCGCCACGGCCATCGACGATCTGCTGTCGGGTACGGGACTGCGCACCACATCGCCTTTGCTCGGTCTCGCGCTCGCTCTCGTCATGCTTGCGGCACTGGCGCGGGCATTCCTGATGGGTGTCGACCAGGACCTGATCAACAAGAGTTTCGCGGTCAGTCAGACCCTGCTCATCATCATCACGTTTTTCAGTATCAGCTACTCGAACTTCATCATCGATCTCACACTGCCGTTCAGTATCGGGCTCGCATACTTTGCAGTCGCGAAAACCTATTACGGCACACAGCACGCCACCGAGCGGGGATTCGAGCGATTTTGGGACGCGACACTCGTACGCGAGGCCGATGAAGTTTTGATGATCGTGGTGCGAGCCGAGTCATCACGGGTCCGGCCGACGGTCACCCGGATCCGTCGCCTGCTCGAGCGCGAGGTGTCATGGGATGCCGTGCTTCACGTCAATAAATTCATCGACAGTCGGACTTTTTTGGGTGAGGGGCTCGACGACGTCGAGCTGCTGCTGGCTTTTTTGCCGAAGGGCAGCGTCGCAGATCAATACGCCTCGGTTCAGCTCGCGCGCAAGCTGGGGTACGAGATTCAGCGCATCGACATTGCGGGGCTGGACGAGCGCCAGACGCGCGCTGTCGTTTGGCGCGAGGTCGTATCGGCCGTTTTTCCGTTGGTCGACGCTTCGCGTGACGCCTGAGGTAAAGACACCGACACCAGTCGGCCCTCGGCGCGCATGGCTTCCCATTCCGCAAAGCGCGCTGAGTGCAGGCTGGCAAGCGGCATGATGGTCCGCAGTACCACTTCGCCATAGCGCGGGATGTCGCCTGCGACCATGCCGTACTCGAGCGCAAACCACGCATTGCCGTGACGCTGCCAAGTGGGCCAACGCTCCTCTGCAGCGGCCTCGTCGATACCCACTTCTTCGATCAGCAAACGGACCACATCGACCAGCGTGGTGATCAGCGTATGCCCCTCGTAGCGCAGACCCTGGATGAGTCGCTCGTAGAAGTGAGCTGTGGCCAGCAGCGGGAAGTCGTAGCTCTCGTCGAGCACCTCGTTATCCCGCTTGCGCAGTGCCTCCGCACGCAACTGATAAAGTCCATCGGCATTGAGTTCGCCACAGACCCACATGGCAAACTTCTTGTTGCGTTCGAGCAGCATCGCGCGACCGGGCCCGAGGGTCGAGTAAAGGAGCTCGTGAACCATCCGCACCCGCGGCCCGAACTTGCGGGGACAGCGCTCGAGCCGATAGCTCAGGCGTCTGTCGCGGATCCGGCGCTCGATATCACGCCGCAGGCCGCGCGCGTGGCGGTCACTGATGGCGAGATTTGGCAGATCGAGCATGGCCGTCTCCGTGCGGAGGTTACGAGTAGGGGCTGGATGGCCCCCTCAGCTCCTATATCGGTCACAGGCACGAAAGTTTTATCGTCTGGATGAACATAAATCGGGCCGGAGTCTCACTTTGCCGTGAGAGCACCGGCCCGCGGATGCTCAGGTGACAGCCTGACTGGACAGATTCAGCGTTTTTGCAGCGCGGCGAGCTCGGCCAGGACCATTTTCGAGTGTCCGTTGGGGTTCACATTGTCGAATCGCTTCGCGACCCGACCCTCGGGGTCGATGATGAAGGTGTCGCGGCGGGCGATATTCAACAGCTTGAACTGCGGGTAGCTGGTCAGCGACCCATAGGCCTTGGTGGTCTCGGTATTCGCGTCCGAGAGCACCGGGAAGGGCAGGCTGTGCTCTTTGGCAAAGGCCTCTTTGGAGTCGACCTTGTCGACGCTGACCCCGAGGATCACCGCGTTGGCACGACGAAAGGCGAAGATTTCGTCGCGGAATTCGCAGGCCTGCGTCGTGCAGCCCGGGGTGTTGTCCTTGGGATAGAAGTAGAGCACGACCCACTTGCCGCGGTAATCGGCGAGCGACCGCCAGGCACCGGTCTGATCTTGCAGGCGGAATTCGGGAGCCGCTTTGCCGACCTCGGCGGTGGCCAGCGCGAAGGGGGCGGCAAGGGCCAGTAAAAATGCGAACAACTGTTTCATGGTGGGACCTCCAATGGGGGGTCATCATGACCGCACGGTAACTCGCGGTCAAAGCGCTTGGGCGAATGGGGCGCATCGCTTTTCTCTCGCACCGCGGTCGTCGTAGACAATGTGCCCCGGAACTTGTCAGGTGAGTGCCGGTCTCATTGTTGCGTCGCGTGACCCGTCTGTCAGCCTCGCAAGTCCGTCATCGGCCATCTCTTTGCAGCTCGTGCTCACACGCCATCACTCCACAAGTTTGTACCTCAGTCACTTCTGGGCTCCGCTGCTGCTCGGTGCGCTCGCCCTGATCGTGCTCGCGTGGTTCGATGCCGATCGCGGCATCGCCAGCACGCTCTTTTTCAGCGCCAGCGACGGCCTGTGGATTGGGCGCGACAGCCTCTGGATGAACGAAGTGCTGCATACCGCCGGTCGCGATCTGATGCGCCTCATCGGTGTGCTCGCCATCGGCGCTTGGGCGGCGAGCTTTCGAGTGCCGAGTTTGCGTGTACACCGCCGCGCGCTCGGTTACTTCGCGCTCTGCATGGCCTTGGTGCCGCTTGTCGTGGGCGGGCTCAAAACCCTCACCAATGTCGATTGTCCCTGGGATGTCGCGGGCTTTGGGGGTACGCGGCCGTACGTCGAGTGGTATCTGCCTCGACCTGATGGGTTGCCCCA
>JBJTAV010000004.1:0-5900 GCA_046091005.1 Gammaproteobacteria bacterium
CGCTCGCGTTCAGCATGCCCTCGAGCAGAGCTTTGCCGCTGACTGCCCCGTACATACCGAGCGCGCGGAGCGCCTCGAGATCGGCGACGCCGCGTACACCCCCTGACGCCTGCCAAGAGAGTTGCGGATAGCGTTGTCGGCACTCGCGATACAGCTCGATATTGGGTCCCTGCATCGCGCCATCGCGTGCCACGTCGGTGCAGAGCACGTGTCGAAGCCCGGCGTTCAAATAAATATCGACGGCCTGCCAGAGCGAGAGGGCAGATTCTTGCGTCCAGCCTCGCGTCTGCACCATCGGGGTGCCGTTTTGCAGACGTACATCGAGTGCCAGACAAATTCGTTCAGCGCCATGGCGGTTCATCCAGTGGGTGACCGAAGCAGGCTGCTCGACCGCGGCGCTACCGATGACCACTCGGGTTACTCCACCCGCCAACAGATCCTCGACCACCTCGACGGAGCGGATACCGCCACCGACTTGAACTTTGATTTTTTGTGCCGCAGCGAGATCGAGAATGACACGGCGATTCGCCAGCGTGCCGTCGCGCGCGCCATCCAGATCGACCAGGTGCAGCCACGGGGCACCCGCTGCCACGTAGCGATCAACAAGCGTCATCGGCTCGAGGTCATAGACGGTCTCGCGCGCGAAGTCGCCTTGCAGCAAGCGCACACAGCGACCACCACGCAGATCGATGGAGGGGATGAGGATCATGTCGGAAGCCTCATGAAATTGGCGAGCAAACGTGCGCCGGATTGACCAGAGCGCTCGGGGTGGAATTGCACGCCGCGGAAATTGTTGCGGCGAACGACAGCGGCGTACTCCTCGCCATACTCGACCGTGGCAATCACGGAGCTCGCCATCGGCGGCGCGTAGTAGCCGTGAACAAAATAAAACCAGTCGTCGCTTGTCAGGCCTTGCAACAATGGGTCATCGAGCTTGTGACGCAGTGTGTTCCAGCCCATGTGCGGCACGGGGCGACCCGCCGTCGGTTGCATGCGCTCGATACGGCCGGGGAGCAGACCGAGCCCAGTGGTGTCACCTTCGGCCGAGTGCGCGAACAGCAGTTGCATGCCGAGGCAGATGCCGAGCACTGGTGAGGTGAGCGCGCGGATGACTTGGGTGAGCGCCAATTCTTCGAGACGCTGCATGATCGCTGCCGCGTTGCCCACACCGGGCAGCAGCACGCGGTCAGCGCTCGAAATCACGGCCGCGTCGGTCGTGACGATTGCCGTCACGCCGAGTCGCTCCAGCGCATAGCCGAGCGAAGCGAGATTCGCGCCGCCCGAATCGACGACCACGACCTGAGCGACGCTGTACGCAGGCCTGGGTTGCGTCACAGGATGCCTTTGGTGCTTGGCAGGTCCTGCCCTTCGCGGCGCAGGGCCATACGCAGCGCGCGGCCCACCGCTTTGAAGCAGGACTCGATCTGATGGTGCGTGTTGTCGCCAAGCACGCTGACGTGGATGGCAGCACCCAAAGAATCGGCGAGTGAGCGGAAAAAATGCGGTACGAGCTCGGTGGGTAATTCGCCCACCTGTTCGCGGCCGAACTTGCCTTCGAACACGGCGTAAGCTCGTCCGGAAAGGTCGATGGCAACCTGCGCCCGCGCTTCGTCCATCGGCAACAGGAATCCGTAGCGACCGATGCCGCGCTTGTCACCCAAGGCTTTGCGTAGGGCCTCGCCGAGCGCCAGCGCGCAATCTTCGACCGTGTGGTGCTCATCGACTTGAAGATCGCCGCGGCACTCGAGTTGCAAAGCAAATCCGCCGTGCTTGGCGATCTGCTCGAGCATATGGTCAAAGAAACCGATGCCGGTCTTCGCGTGGGCCGGGCCCTCGGCGTCGAGGTCAACGCTGACCTTGATGGCGGTTTCGCGAGTAACGCGTTCGACGCTCGCGCGGCGTGCGAGCAGATGGTCGACAATGGCGGGCCAGGTCTCTGCGGCGTCACCATTCAAGGCCAACTTGAACGGGCGTACCCCCATATTTCGGGCGAACTGCAAATCGGTTTCGCGATCGCCGACCATCGCACTCGCAGCCAGATCTACGCCGTGCTCTGCGACCCAGCGATCGACCAATGCGGTCCTCGGTTTACGACAGTCGCAGCCGTCGTTCTTGCGATGGGGGCAGACGAAGACTTCATCGAAAATGATCCCTTGCGAGGCAAAGCTGTCGATAATGAAGCGTTGCGGCAATTCGAAATCGGGTGTCGGAAACGACTCAGTTCCAAGACCATCCTGATTGGTGACCATGGCGAGGCGATATCCCGCAGCCTGCAATTTGGCGAGGGCGGCAAAAACGCCGGGCACAAAGCGGATTTTCTCCAGACGATCGACTTGTTCGTCAGGTGGCTCTTCGACGAGTGTGCCGTCGCGGTCGAGAAAAACTACTTTCATGATGAAGCACTCCTAGTAGCGACTTCACTCCCGTTTGCGAGCTCACTCCGCGCGGCAACTTCGATGACGCGCGTATTTTGCTCGGGCGTGCCCACGGTAATTCGCAGCGCCTGACTGAGGCCACCCTTGCCTGAGAAGTCGCGCACGAGCAATCCCGCGTCACGCAGACGATGGGCAAGATTGGCGGCGTCGTTGGCTTCGATCAGCACGAAGTTGGCATCGCTCGCAAAAACTTTACGCACTGCGGGTGAGTGTGACAGGGCTTCGGCCAGACGGACCCGCTCGCTCAACAATGCGGCGACGCGGGTACGAGTGACTTCAAGCACGCCTGGTTGCAATGCATGCAGGGCCTCGGCCACGCTGCTTGCTGAGATCGCGTACGGCGGAATCAACTTGCGTAACAAAGAAATGATGGGCGCCGCGGCGATCACGGTGCCGATACGCGACCCCGCAAGGCCGTGCGCCTTGGATAGGGTACGCAGCACGACCATATGTGGGTAGGACGCAAGGCGCGTGCCCCACGAGGCGTCCGAGGAGAACTCCGCATAGGCCTCGTCGATGACGACCAGCGAGCGTCCGCGCGCCGCCGCAAGAACCCGCTCTATCGACGGCTCGGGCATTTTGTTGCCCGTCGGATTATTCGGCGAACAAAGCCAAACAATCTTTGCGCCATGCTCGATCGCTTGCAGAATACGCGGGACGTCGAGTGCAAAGTCGGCGCGCAACGGCGCCTCGATGACGCGCAGGCCTTGCGCCGCAGCAGCGACGGCGTACATGCCGAAAGTCGGTGGGCAGATCACAACGGCATCGGTGCCCGAGGTGCAAAACGCGCGCGTGAGCAGATCGATGCCCTCGTCGCTGCCTCGACCCACGAGTACCGAATCGGGGTTTACGCCATAAAGCGCGGCCAGCGACTGCAGCAGCTGCACCGGCTGGGGTTCCGGGTAGCGGTTGAGCGGCAGCCCGCTGCTCGAATCGCTCGGGGCTCTCTCGAAGGACGGTGACCAAGGCGACTCGTTGGCGTGCAATCTTTCGAAGTGCGGATCCCAATGCGCATGCTCGTAAGCGCGCATGGCCAGAATCTCCGGGCGGGCAAGGCGACGAACGAGCTCGGTGGCCTCGTCGGCTCCAAAAGTTTCATCATTCGATGTCGCCTGTGCGGACAACGATTGCAGGCGGACGTCCACGGCCAGCGCGTGTGCATCGAGACCTTCGAGCCCAGCCAAAATGCTGGCCGTCGGCCCGAGATCGGCGAGTCCCTGCGGCGTGAGTTCCTGCACCGTGATTCGTCGCTGGAAGTCGGCGACAGACAGTCCGCTGTACGCCCGTGCAAAGCCGTAGGTCGGCAACACGTGGTTAGTACCCGAACAGTAGTCGCCCATCGGCTCTGGGCTCCAAGGACCCATGAAAATCGACCCGGCGGCAGTGATGTGCGCAAGCGAGGCGCGCGGGTGCTGAACATGCAATATCAGGTGTTCGGGTGCATATTCATTGGAGACCGAGACAGCCGTCGCAAGGTCAGGCACCAGCAGAATGCGACTACGGCGGAGCGATTGTTCGAGGATGCTGGCGCGGCTCAAGGTTTTGACGAACTCGAGCGCTTGCGAACGAACACGCTCGGCAACCGCGCGCGAGGTTACGAGCAAAACCGCTTGCGAGAGTGGGTCGTGCTCGGCTTGCGCAAGCAGGTCGGTGGCGACGAAGGCGGCGTCAGCCGACTCGTCGGCGATCACCAGTACCTCCGAGGGACCCGCCGGCAGATCGAGTGCAGCGCCTTGGGGGTCTTGAGCCACCAATTGTTTTGCCGCAGTGACCCAGGCTGAGCCGGGCCCGAAGATTTTGTCGACTTTGGGAATGGTTGCGGTGCCATAAGCCATGGCGGCGATAGCCTGCGCGCCGCCCACGGCAAAGACTTCCTCGATTTCGCAGAGTTGCGCGGTGGCGAGAATCACGGGGTCAATACGGCCATTACGCGTACCCGGCGAACAAAGAATTCGGCGGCGACAACCGGCGAGCGCTGCCGGCACCGCCGACATGATGAGCGCCGAGGGCAAGGGGGCGCTGCCACCCGGCACATAGAGACCGACGGACTCGATGGGCCGTGTGATGCGCTCGCAGTAGACGCCCGCTGAGGTTTCGATGCGCAGCGGTGCCGTGAGCTGCGCAGCGTGAAACCGCCGTACGTTGTCGATCGCGCGACGCAGCGCCTGCAGCGAGCGTTCATCTAGTGTGGTGGCGGCGGCCGCGATTTCTTCGGCGGGAACCCGCAGATTGACCGGCGCGCCGCCGTCAAAGCGAGCGGCGTAATCGAGAACAGCGGCGTCGCCCTCGGTGCGCACCCGCGCAATGGTCGCGCGCACGAGTTCGACCAATTGCTCCTGATTTTCCGCCGCAGGGCGCGCGAGCGCCTCGCGGCGGCGCTGCGGATCGAGCGCTGCGTAGTCGAGAATCGGCAACATCATGTGAGCATTTTTTCGACGGGCAGCACGAGGAGTGCGCTGGCACCGGCGGCTTTCAAAGCTTCGAGGGTTTCCCAGAAGACGTTCTCGCGGCATACCGCATGGACTGCAACTTTGTCGCTGCTGCCCTCGAGCGGGATGATTGTCGGCGACTCGCTGCCCGGCAAAAGCTTGCGAATTGCAGGCAGCGCGGAGCGCGGAGCGTGCAGCATGATGTATTTGCTTTCACGCACTTGCTGCACACCGTCGATCCGCATCAAAAGGCGCTCGACCCAATCCGCTTTGCCTGCGGGCAAAGCAAGCGGTGTGCGCACAAGGACGGCGTAGCTTTCAAGGACTACTTCAACCTCGCGCAAGCGGTTAGCGACCAGGGTTGAACCGGTCGAGACCAGATCACAAATCGCATCGGCACGTCCCAAGCGCGGTGCAATTTCGACGGCTCCTGAAAGCGTCACGATTTCGGCCTCGATGCTGCGCTCGGCGAGCCAACGCGCCAGCATGAAGGGGTAGGTGGTCGCAATACGCTTCCCTTTGAGGCTCGCCGGTCCGCTCCACCAGGCAGCCTCTTCCGGCACTGCCAAAGCGAGACGGCAACGCCCGAAGTCGAGTGTGCGCAAGATTTCGAAGCGCGCAACATGACCGCGCGCGGCCAGCTCCAGCCGCTTTTCTTCGACCACGTTGAGACCGACGAGCCCGAGATCGCAGACGTCTTCTTCGACGAGATCGGGGATATCGTCATCGCGAACGAAGAGCAGATCGAGTGGCATGTTTTCGCCGAAGCCGACAAGTTGATCTTTGCCGCGTGAGAACTTGAGACCGCAGCGGGCGAGCAAGTCGACCGATTGGTCGGTCAGTCGTCCCGACTTTTGAACGGCGAGTTTGAGTCTTGAGGGGTTATCCATGAGGGACCTCAGCGCTGCGCTGGTGCAGCCGGACGTGTGCTGCCCAATCGCTTCGTGGCGATCGCATAGCCGCCATTGCCAGCGCCAACATAACGCGCAACGCGCGCGATTGTGGTGACGCTGACGCCGGTGATTTTGTGGATTTC
>JBJTAV010000005.1:0-20406 GCA_046091005.1 Gammaproteobacteria bacterium
AGATCGAACAGCGCGACGTTCGCGCCGCGCGCTGCAAACGCGCGTGCCATGTCTCGACCGATACCGCGGCCACCGCCCGTCACCACTACCGTGCTGCCCTGAATCTGCATATCGAACTCCGTGAAAGATCGGTTACGGCCAAGTCAGCCGTTGCGGCATCATTATAGGCCGCGCGATCTGCCGCGCGCCCCGCCAGACCCGCCCGACCGCCTGCATCACGGAGGCCCCATGCTCAACCTGCGACCCGCGCGCAAAGACGACGCTGCCATCCTGCTCGAACTCATTCGCGAACTGGCCGATTACGAAAAACTGCTCGATCAGGTGGATGCCACGGTACCCGCGCTCGAGCAGGCCCTATTCGGCGCGACGCCGCGGGTATTCAGCGATGTGGCCGAATGGACCGATCAAGGCCAAACCAAAGTCGCGGGATTCGCGCTCTGGTTCTACAACTTCTCCACCTTCCGCGGACGCCACGGCATTTATCTCGAAGATCTATTCGTGCGCCCGGAATTTCGCGGACACGGCATCGGCAAGGCGCTGCTGTCCAATCTCGCCAAGCGCTGCGTCGATGAGCAGCTGACGCGTCTCGAATGGGCCGTGCTCGACTGGAATACCCCGGCGCGAAAGTTCTATGAATCACTCGGCGCGCAGGCGCTCACCGAGTGGGTACCGCATCGCGTCACGGGTGCGGCGCTGCCAAAGCTCGCCTATCCAGCGACTCACGCAGGGCAAGCGCCGCCTCAACGGTGAACTCGCCGCCCGCGAGCGCCACTTCGACCTCGGCAACCGACAGACAAAGAAATTCGCTGACTTCGCCGTCGCGACCGATGGGTTCGAAGGCAATCGGCAACTCGAGATCGGCCACGATCACGAGTTCATCGTGCATGCCAAAAGTGGTCTCGCGAAGACTGCGGATGATCATCCCCGGAAAATCGACGCGGCGCGCGAGTCCGGCCGGCACGCCCGCCTCTTCCCAGGCTTCGCGCAGCGCTGTGCGCCGGGCTGACTCTCCGGCCGACACACCCCCTGCCGCGAGGTTGTCGAGCTTGCCGGGGTCGGCCCGCTTCAGTTCACTGCGACGAGCCACCCACACTCGACCATCGGCGCGATAGCCATTCACGTGCACCGCGCGGTTTTGCAGACCCAAGGTGCGAAAGGCCCCGCGCTCGCAACGCGCAATTTCAGCGCCTTGCTCATCGAGCACGGCTGACAGCTCGTTTCGCCAGTCTGCAATCAAGCCTTTGCGGTGCAAACCCTGCGCAACCTGCTGCAAGGCACGGCTGCGCGCCGAGCGCGAGACGCCGGGTTCACTCAATCGAAATCCGAGGTCGGCCGCTTCGATGCCGGGCAAGTCAGCAAGCACTCGCGCGACATCGCGACGGATTCGTCCGCGAATGGCGCCGCCCAACCAGAACGGAACGTAGGACGATGGTGCTGGGTCGGCCATCAGTGGCGGAGCATCAGTCGCGAAGAAAGTCGACCACTGTGCGCGTGAAATCTTCAGCCTGCTCGACGTTCGGCAAATGCCCTGCATCAAGCACCACGAGATCGGCGCCCGAAATACCGTCCGCCAATTCTTCGGCGCGCTCGATCGGGATCGAAGGATCGTGCGCGCCAGCAATCACGAGTGTCGGCGCCTGCACCTCGCCGAGCTGCGTCAACACATCAGCATCGCGCACGGCAATCTCGCGCACGGGGCTCTCGCGGTCGGTCGCGGACGACGGCAAGCTCGATGCCGTGCTCGCCAACACCAGCCGCAGCACCCGCCGCGGCGCCACGATCGCCACCTGCAGCGCCGTGATGCCACCGATCGACAGCCCACACCAATGAGCGCGCTCGATATGCAGCGCATCGAGAACGGCGAGCGCATCGAGCGCAGGGTCTTGCAGACTGCTGCGCAGATCGATGCGGATCACGCGAAAAAAACGCTCGAACTCGGCGAGCTGCAAGTCCCAGCTGTCAAGGCCCGCCTCTTGCGGAGGCAATAAAACAAGTGCCGGGGCGTGGTTGCGCCCCGACACGATGTAGTGGATGTCGCCGCCCGGGCGCGGCAACGTCGTCGGCAGAATGTCGGTCATCAAAGATAAATTGCTATTCAGTCAGCTTTGTACTTGTCGTGGCAGGCCTTGCAGCTCGCACCCGTCGCACCAAAGGCGGGCTTGATGGCCTCGAGGTCGCCACCCCGTGCGGTGGTGGCGAGCGCCGTCACTTTGCCTTGCATGTCTTTCATCAAGCGCTGGAACTCGGCCTGTTGCTGCCAGAGTTCGGGCTTCGCCTTGCTGTTCGGGGTGATCGAGCCCGCCGGAAACAACTCGGGCACATAGTTGCCCATGGCGGCTGCGCGCTCGGCGGCGGCACGAAACGCATTGGCGTCATACGGCGCACGACCCGAAGCCATCGCACCCATCAGACCCATCTGCGCGCCGAGTACGGTGTATGCCGATTGGCGCAGCTTCACCTGTTGCGCGGCGCGCGCATCCTGAGCACTGGCGATCGGCAGCAAGGTCGTCGCAGCGACAACGCTCGCCGCAAGACAAACGAGAAGCGATTTGCGGATCTGGAACATGAGCCACTCCTTGGGTTGATGCGACAGGGAAGAGGAAACCGAGACGGATTGTATGCCGAAGGCGACGGCAGGTCGCAACCAAGCGCCGGCTCTGCTACGCTCCGCGGCCTTTTTGGCCCTGCATGGGTCGTCCCGGAAACTTGCATGGCCACCGCCCGCCCCATTCGCAATATCGCGATCATCGCTCACGTCGATCACGGCAAGACCACGTTGGTCGATTGCCTGCTGAAGCAGTCAGGCACTTTTGCCGCACACGAACGCGTCGGCGAGCGTGTGATGGATTCCAACGATCTCGAGCGCGAGCGTGGCATCACCATCCTCGCCAAAAACTGCGCGATCGAATATCACGGCACGCGTATCAACATCGTCGACACACCAGGCCACGCCGACTTCGGTGGCGAAGTGGAGCGCGTGCTGTCGATGGTCGACGCCGTGCTGCTGCTGGTCGATGCAGTCGAGGGGCCGATGCCGCAGACGCGCTTCGTGACCCGCAAAGCGCTGGCGCTTGGCCACAAGGCCATCGTCGTCATCAACAAAGTGGATCGTCCGGGCTCGCGCCCGAACTGGGTGATCGATCGCACCTTCGAACTCTTCGACAAACTCGGCGCGAGTGACGCGCAGCTCGACTTTCCGATCGTCTATGCCTCGGCGCTGCAGGGCTGGGCCACCACCGATCTCGCCCGCCCGGCCAGCGACATGACCGCGCTCTTTGATGCAATCCTGGCGCATGCGCCGGCGCCGCCGACCGAGGACAACGCGCCGCTGCAGCTGCAAATCTCGCAGCTCGACTACAACCCGTATGTGGGTCGCATCGGCATCGGCCGTATTCGTCGCGGCACCCTGCTCGCCGGTCGCAACGTTGCGGTGCGCTGGGGCACTGAGGATCGCGGCAGCGGCAAGATCGGCCAAATTTTGAGCTTCCGCGGTCTTGAGCGCTTTCCGGTCGAAAGCGCCACGGCGGGTGACATCGTCGCCGTCACCGGCATCGATGAAGTGAATATCGGCGTCACGCTCTGCGACCCCGAGCAGGCCGACGCCCTGCCCCCCATCAAGGTGGACGAACCTACGCTCTCGATGACCTTTCAGGTCAATACCTCGCCGCTCGCTGGGCGCGAAGGCAAGTTCGTCACCAGTCGACAAATTCGCGAGCGCCTGGCGCGTGAACTGCAGAGCAACGTCGCCCTGCGGGTCGAAGACACGGTCGATGCCGATGTGTTTCGAGTCTCGGGTCGTGGCGAGCTGCACCTGACCATTCTGGTCGAGAACATGCGGCGCGAAGGCTACGAACTCGCCGTCGGCAAGCCGCAGGTTTTGAAGCGCGTGGTCGATGGCGTGGTGCAGGAGCCCTTCGAGGCACTCACCATCGATATCGACGAAGGCTATCAGGGCGCGATCATGTCCGAGCTCGGTACTCGGCGCGGCGAGCTGCTCGACATGACGGTCGAGGGCGATCCGACCGGTCGCGGCGGTGGTCGGGTACGACTCGAATACCGCATCCCGGCCCGTGGTCTGATCGGCTTTCAGGGCGAGTTCATGACCATGACCCGCGGCACCGGACTCATGAGCCATATCTTTGATGGCTACGATGTGGTCAAAGGCGAGATCCCCGAGCGCCACAACGGCGTGCTGATCAGCAACGAAAATGGCGAAGCCGTCGCCTATTCCTTGTTCACGCTGCAGGAGCGCGGCCGTCTGTTCGTGGAACACGGCTCCAAGGTCTATGAGGGCATGATCATCGGCATCCACAGCCGTGACAACGACCTCGTCGTCAATCCGATCAAGGAAAAAAAGCTCACCAACATTCGGGCCGCCGGCAAGGACGACGCCTTGCTGCTCACCCCGCCGATCGCACTCACGCTCGAATATGCGGTCGAGTTCATCAATGAAGACGAGCTCGTCGAGGTGACGCCGCAATCGATCCGCCTGCGCAAGCGCTTTCTGAAAGAGCATGAGCGCAAGCGTGCCGCGCGTGACGCCGAGGCGCCGGTCGGCTGAGAGCCCCTGCTGCGCGGTCGCCGCGCCGCTATTTTTTGCGGGGTCCCGGTATGAACGCGTTGGTACGCCGAATGTATTCGGCGTACTCGGGGCGACGTTGCCCGATGTCACGCTCCAGCAGCTTCACGCCCGACACCCGCAGCAAAAGCAGCGTCATCAGCACGGGCCCGAGGATGCTCCACCAAGCCCCGCCCGACAGCGCGATCAGATAAAACGCCCACCACTGTGCGCAATCGCCAAAGTAATTGGGATGCCGGGTATAGCGCCAAAAACCTTTGTCCATGACTTTGCCGGCGTTGGCCGGATCGCGCTTGAAGCGCGCGAGTTGCCAGTCACCCCCAGCCTCGAAGGCAAAGCCCACCAGCCACAGCGCCAGTCCGAGGTAGTCGAGCACGCCGAGCGGCGCCTCGCTGCCGATGGCACCGTGCAAGGGCAGCGAAATCACCCAGGCCAAAACGGCCTGAAAGGCGAAGACACGATACAGGCTGCTGAACGCAAAGCCCGGTTCGTTGCGCTGGCGGATCGCCTGATAGCGACGATCTTCCTCGTGGCCCCAATTACGGGCGGTGATGTACACCGAAAGCCGGATCGCCCACAGGGCCACCAGCACGAATAGCAACCGACCACGCACCGTCTCTGGCGGGAATCCGGCGTAGACCAAAATCGCCACCAGAAACATCAGCGACCAAAGAGAATCGACCACATCGACATTGCGACGAGGCAAAGAAACCAGCCACCCGAAGGCAGCGAGACCTAGCATCCATGGGAGGGCCTGAAGATATTCAAAAAATTGAAACATGCGGTAACTCCTGAGGTCGCAGTTTGAACTGCGACGAAGCCATGGACAACTGTCGCACCTAGTCTATGATTATCTCCATGGTTGCGTTGATCGGTTCCATCGTCGTACTCGCCTCTGTGATTGTCGGCTTCCTGATGGCGGGCGGCAGTTTGTTGTTGCTGTGGCACCCCTCTGAATACGTAGTCATCCTCGGTGCCGCACTCGGCGCCTTCATCACCGGCAACTCCCTGAAGGTTGTCAAAGCTTCCTTTGCCGGTGCGCTCGGCCTCATCAAGCCACTGCGCTACAACCGCGAAACTTACGTCGAACTGCTCAAGCTGGTGTTCGACCTGCTGGTCAAATCGCGCAAGGAAGGCCTGCTCGCGATCGAGAATGACATCGCCGATCCCGAGAAAAGTCCCGTGTTTTCGAAGTACCCGAAGGTGCTCGAAGATCACCACATGATCGAATTCATCACCGACTGCATGCGCCTCATGGTCGGTGGCAACCTCGACCCCAACGAGCTCGAAGCCCTGCTCGACTACGAACTCGAAACCCACCACAAAGAAGCCCATGAACCCTCGCACGCCGTACAAAGCGTAGCCGATGCCCTGCCGGGCTTTGGCATCGTGGCTGCCGTGCTCGGCATCGTGAACACCATGGCCGCGGTCGCCGACTCCACCAGCGCCGAACTCGGCGCAAAGGTCGGTGCCGCGCTCGTCGGTACCTTCCTGGGCATTCTGGTGGCCTATGGCTTCGTTGGACCCATCGCCTCGGCCATGAAGGCGCGAGCCGAAGAAGAGGGCAAGGCCTTCGAAGTGGTGAAGATGGCTTTGGTAGCCAGCGTTCGCGGTTATCCGCCGCAGGTGGCGGTCGAATTTGCCCGCAAACTGCTCTTCAGCGACGTTCGCCCGACCTTCTCGGACCTTGAGGGCTCGCTGAAGAACAAGCCCAAGGCCGACGCGCCAAAGGCCTGAGGCAGGCGCGTGGCGGAAAAAGGCAAGGGTGGCGCCGACAAACGCCCCATCATCATCCGCAAGAAAAAGGTCATTGCGGGCGGGCACCATGGTGGTGCCTGGAAAGTGGCCTACGCCGACTTCGTCACCGCCCTGATGGCGTTTTTTTTGGTGATGTGGCTAGTGGCCTCGGCCAACGATCAACAAAAAACTGCCATCTTCGATTACTTCAAGAACCCGAGCATGGCGCGAGGCGCGGCGCCGATGCCTGCGCCGGGCCAAAGCGGCCCCGGCGGTGCGAGCACGAGCCCGATCGACATGCGCGGCGGTCTCACGGCTTCGGCGCCCTCACCCATCGCCGAATCGGGTGCGGGCACCCCGAGCTCATCGGCGCCTGCCGATGAGATGCGCAAGCCGCGTTCACTCACCGGCGAGATGAGCGAGACCAAGCGCTTCGAGGAACTGCGCAAAGAACTGCTCCAAGCCATCGAAAAAAGCGAAGCACTGCAGAAGTTCAAAAATCAGCTGTTGATCGATATCACGAGCGAAGGCCTGCGCATCCAAATCGTCGATGCGCAAAATCGACCGATGTTCGACTTGAGCGGCACCGCCATGAAGCCTTATGCCCGCGAGCTGCTGCTCGAAGTCGGCAAATCTTTAAATGGCCTGCCGAATCGACTCAGTATTTCGGGGCATACCGACGACACACCCTTCTTCGGCGGCGAGCGCACCCGCTATACCAACTGGGAACTCTCGGCAGATCGCGCCAACGCTGCTCGAAGGGTTTTGGTCGAGGGTGGGCTAGGCATCGACAAGGTCGCCCGCGTCGTCGGCATGTCGTCTTACGTCATGCTCGACGCCAAGAACCCGATGAACCCGATGAATCGGCGCATCAGCATCGTGGTGCTCAACAAGGCCACCGAAGAGGCGCTCACGCGCACCGACGCTTTCAACGTCAGCGGCGGTCCGGCGGCGAATCGAGTGCCGCCAACAGCTGGCCGATGAATCGCTGACGTTCGGCGTCGGTCGCCGCGCGGGTCGCCGCATCAGGCTGATGGCGATCGACCCGCTCGCTCAAAGATTTACCTTCGGCAGACAGTGCTGCCTCCAGCACCATCAACCTGTCTTTGACCACCCAGAGCTCTTGAGCCAGCGTCAAGGCAAGCTGCGTCGCCCGATCGCGACGCACGGCAGCATCGTGCGGCGTCAGCTGCTCGGTGAGATCCCACCGCGGTGCAGTGGTCATGCGGATTTCTTGCCGTACACGAACCAAGGATAGACGGCACCTCGAAAGCCTTCGGAACGCACGTCGGTAAACCCGGCGGCACGGGCCGCAGCCCCGAGATCGAGACTGGCGGCCTCGCGCCAGAACGGCTCACCGCCATGGACCGCGTTGTACTCGGCCCAGCGCACGCCGCGTTTGTCGAGCGCAGCGTAACGGGTGACATCGGTGAAGAGCAGCTCACCGCCCGGGCGCAACAAGCGGAAAGCCTCTGCCATCTGCGCATGCGTCGCGGTCACCGGAATCTCGTGCAGCACGATATAGGACGTGACCAGATCAAAACTCTCGGCAGGCAGACCCGTCGCCTCACCCGATCCCATGAACAGCCGCCAGTGCAAGCCGCGCTCATTGGCCGCACGCTGCGCCTGCTCGAGCATGCGCTGCGAGGTGTCACAACCCCAGATCTCGGCCTGCCGAAAGTCTTCGGCGATCTGCAGGGTGTAATGACCGCTGCTGGTGCCGATCTCGAAAATACGGGCGTAGTCACGGCGCGACAACACGGAGAGAATCTGCCGTCGTTGAGCAAAGATATTGCCCGGGTAGGTGCGCGCCACGTACTCACGGTGGATGAGTTCACCGTGGATGAACCCCTGATATTCGTGCCCGTCCCAGCCCCCCGTAGTGCGGTGGATCCAGGCGGCGTCGGCATAGTCTGGCCGCTCTGCCGTCGGCAAGGCCTCGATTTGCGTCGGACCCGTCATCAGCGCCTGCAAGCGCGGTTCCAGATCGGCACGCACCTCATCGAAAGCCGCTGCAGCGACTCGCCCGTGATGGGTCGCACTGAATTCCGTGAGGGTCGCGAGCGCCGCAGCCGAGGGTGAGCCTGCAAGGGCATCATCGACCTGCCTGAGGCGCTGATCGAGATCATCCGCGAGGGTCGAGTTATCGAGTCCGTGGGCGGCGATTTCGGCGTCGATGCGCGGCTTGAACCGCGCGGTGGCGACGGCAAGATCGGACAGAAAATGCATCGACGCGCGGCCGCGCTGCTTGAGTTGAAAATCCATCGTCGCTCCTCGAATTCGGTCACCTGAGCTTCGGTGACACAGGCTTTAGCCGCCCGAATGATACCGCCTATTCCTGCAGTGTAGACTCGGCCCGCGTTCAGGAGGCCGTCCGTGATGACCGAAACCCTGCCGACCCGCAACCCCCTTACGGGCCTTACCGACTACGAACTGCAGGTCACCTCGCGTGCCGAGGTCGCCGAGTCGTGTGCGGCCGTACGCGCCGCTCAGCCCGCTTGGGCCGCGCTCGGCGTCGAAGGTCGTTCGCAGGCCATCCGCCTTCTTGGCGAGGTCTTCGCGAGCCGCGGCGCCGCACTGCTGGCAGCGCTGATGACCGACACCGGGCGCGAACGCATTGCGCATATCGAACTCGGCGCCGTGCAGGGCATGGTGGCGCTCGGTCTCGTGCATGCACAGCAAGCGCTGGTCCAGGACGACTGGCGACCCGCCTCGATTCCCGGAATCTTTGGACGCGTCGAGCGCGTCCCTTACCCCGTGGTCGGCGTCATTGCGCCGTGGAACTTTCCGGTGGTGCTGTCGATGATCGACACCCTCCCGGCGCTACTCGCTGGCTGCGGCGTGGTCCTCAAACCGAGTGAAATCACACCGCGCCATGCAGCACCCCTCGCTCAAATCTTTGCTGCCGTGCCGGAGATCGCCGCCGTCACCCGCATTGTCTGCGGCCCAGGTCGCACTGGCGCCGATCTTGTCGATCATGCCGATGCCATCGTCCTCACAGGCAGCGTGCGCACCGGGCGCATGGTCGCCGAACACGCTGCGCGTCGCTTCATTCCCGCATTCCTCGAACTCGGCGGCAAAGATGCCGTGATCGTCACCGCGACCGCCGACCTCGAGCGGGCCGCGACCACCGTACTGCGTGCCTCGGTACTCGCGACCGGTCAGGCCTGTCAGTCGCTGGAGCGCGTTTATGTCGATCGTCGAATCTTTGAGGAGCTTCGCGCCAAACTGCTCGCAAGACTGCCTGCAGTGCGCCTCACTTGCGATGATCCGCGGGGACACATCGGACCCTTCATCATGGCGCAACAGGCCACTGTGGTTCGCGAGCACATCGAAGATGCGCTGGCACGCGGTGCGCGACTGGAATTTGGCGGCAAGATCATCGAACGCGGCGGCCTATGGTGCGAACCCACCCTCCTGACGCAGGTCGATCACACCATGCGCGTCATGCGCGAGGAGACTTTCGGTCCCGTCATACCGCTCATGCCCTTCGACTCGATCGACGAGGCGATCGCCCTCGCTAACGACGGCGACTACGGACTCTCCGCCAACGTGCTGGCGGCCGATGAGCATGAAGCGCTTGCGATCGCACACCGACTTGATGCCGGCTTCATCAGCCTCAATGATATTTCGATGTCCAGCATGATCAGCGACTTCGAATGGGAGGGCTTTCGTTTCAGCGGACTCGGTCGCTCACGCATGGGCCCGGCCGGCATTGCGCGCTACCTGCGCAGCAAGGCCATGGTGGTGAACCGCGGACCCACCGGCGATCTGACCACCATGGGTAATCGCTGAGCGAAATCTTTGGGCTGACGCCCCTGCGCCGATGAGCCTCAGCGGCGCTGCAGATCGCGCGCGAGCGCCTCGATCAAATCACGGTGTTCGGCCAATCGCTGCTGTACTTCTTCGGTGGAGGGAGCAAAAGACTCCACGGCAGCTTCCGGCAATACACCCTGCTGCACCAGCAGCGCTTCGTGCGTACGCAGGCGCTCGCGCAGAGCGCCGACTTCCATCGCCAGCCGTAGCGTGACGGCGACGAGCTGCGACACATCGACGGCAGAGAGCAGCTGGTCTTGCCCCGAGGTCGCCGCATTGATGGGCCGCGGCACCGCGCCACTCGGGTCGCGGCCACTCGGGTCGCCGCCCGTCATGTCGCAGCCTCATCGGTCGCAACTTCACGGCGACCACCAAAGAAAAAATAGTGACCTGCACCCAGCGGCTCGTAGTCGGCGACCACATGGTCTGCTTTGAAACCGGCACCGCGCAGCAAAGCCGCGACGTCGGTATCGGCGAAACCAGTCCAGAAGGGCTCGCCGTTGTTGCGGACCTGCCAGTCGTTCGTGACCTGTTTGGGGATCGGCATGCGCGCGGGCTGGTAGGGCACATCGGCATTGAGGAAGACGCCGCCCGGCGCGAGGATCCGTCGTACTTCGGCGAAAATTCGCGGCACCAGATCGTGCCAAGTTTCGTGGAAAAGAATATGCGAGACCACGAGATCGAAGTGACCGTCCGGGTATCCCGTCGATTGCGCGTCTGCCTGTCGAAAATGCAGCGCCATCCCCCGCCCCTCGGCCCAAGCATGTGCGAAGCGCAGAAAAGGCGCGGAGAGGTCGAGGCCATGCACCTCGGCTTCGGGGAAAGCCTCTTGGTAAGCGATGGTGTCGATGCCCGGGCCGCAACCGAGATCGAGAATGCGGCGCGGCACAAGCGTCGGATAACGTTTTTTGACGATGCTCGCGATATAGCGCCCGATACCGGGCTCGCCCACCGGCGCATTCGGGGTCAAGCCTTTCGCCGCGCGATAAAGCTCGAGGGTGCCGAAGTACTGCATCGCCGCGTGCAGATCACCGTGGCCCGCATCGAAAAAATAGCCCCCCGGTTGTCGGTGGATTTCGACATCGGCGATGGGCTTCGGGATCGGCAAGTTGGGCTGCACGCTGAGCGAACCCCGGGGCGTCTGCGTGAGCTCACGCGCCCGCGTCTCGAAGGCGGGCCCGAGTCGACGGCAGGTTTCGCCAACGCTCTGCCACATCAGCCCCTGCGAGGCATAGACCATCGAACCCCAAAGCTGAAACAGCGGATCGGCTTCGAACAAGGGTCGCGCCTCATCCCGCGTCGCGGGCGCTGCGCAACCCGTGGCCGCGCAGAAACTTTCGCGCAGCACACTTTCGTAACGGCCTGCCAGCTGCTGCTCCAGCGGCCCATTCGCAAAGCCTTTGAGCGCACCGACAAAGCGTTGCCGCGCCGCCTCGTCGTGCGAGGGTCGATAGAGTTCACCCAGCTTGTTTTGCACACTCATGGGGCAATCATAGCGCCCGCGCCGCACCGACGGTTACCATACGGCCCATGGGTCGCATATTCGAAGTTCGCAAACACGCGATGTTCGCGCGGTGGAACCGCATGGCGAAGCAGTTCGCCCGCATCGCCAAAGACATCAACATGTCGGTCAAGTCGGGCGGACCAGACCCGCAATCGAACCCGCAATTGCGGCGCATCCTGCAGAACGCGCGCGCCGTCAACATGCCGAAGGACAAGGTCGAAGCCGCCATAAAGCGTGCCTCGGGTCGCGACGCCACCAATTACGAAACCGTGATCTACGAAGGCTATGCGCCGCACGGCGTCGCGCTGCTGGTCGAAACCGCAACCGACAACCCCACTCGTACCGTCGCCACCGTGCGCAACGTGTTCCAGAAGCATGGCGGCAACCTTGGCACCAGCGGCAGTGTCAGCTTCATGTTCAAGAAAATGGGTGTGTTTCGACTCGACCCCGCCGGCATCGACCAAGATGATCTCGAGCTTTATCTGATCGATCACGGTCTCGAAGAAATGGGCGAGAGCGTCGGCGAAAAAGGCGAACCGGAACTCGTGGTGCGCTGCGCCTTCGAAGATTTCGGCAAGGTTCAAGAGGCGCTCGAAGCGCGCAAGATCTCGCCGCTCAAGGCCGAGCACGAATACATCCCGAATGCCCCGACCGAACTCGGCGAGAGCGACGCCGCCGAAGTGCTCGCGCTGATCGACAAACTCGAACAGGACGACGACGTGCAGAGCGTGTTTCACACGCTGGCCTGAGGGTAACTCAGCGACCCCAGTTCTCGACTCGAAGACCTCTTACTCGTCGAGGTACCGAGGGACGCGACGCAGCACGATGTCATCGCCATTGCGAAGGATTTCGAGGTGTGACTCGGCCACCTGAAATTCTTTGGGCAGACGGACCGCCTGCGAGTTGCCGGAGACGAACACCGTAGTGAGCTTGACGGGGTAATCAGCCCTCGATTACGGCTTGACGCGCCGCAGCCGCCACGAACGCCCGCCGTGCCCTCGCCAGCCACCAGAGCCCCGGGATCCCGGCGAGCAGGCAAACGGCACCGAGCGCCGCGCCGACGGGGGCAACGAACGACAGTCCGGAGTCAGTGAGCAGTCCCACGCCCGGCGGGCCCAAGGCCAGACCAAAGAAATTAGCGAGCAGCAGATAGAGCGCGACCACCTGCCCGCGCATGCGTGGCGGAGTGACCTCGACGAATGACAGCGAAGCGATGCTGAAGGTCACCGAAGTTGCACAAAATAGCGCACCGGCAAACGCGAGCGCCCAGAACGGCGAGTCGAAGAGCCCCGTGACCACGGCGAGCGGAACCATGGCGATCGCACCACCCTGAATGGTTCGCAGCGTGGCATCCGCGATGCCGCGTGCAACCAGTGCACGCGAAACGAAGCCTGCGATCAAGTTGCCGACGAGGGCGCAGCCGAGTATCACTGGCCCGAGACGCGCACCGACCTCGACCGGCGTCCAGCCGTGATCGCGAATGAATACCGAGGGCAGCCAAGCCGAGACCGACGTGCTGATCACGAATAGCGCCGCCATCGAAGCCAGCATCGGCCAAAAGAAATCGCGCTCGCTCACCAGATGCCGCCAGGCTGCACCGAGCGCGCGCCATTCCTGATCGGCGCCGGCACTCGGTGTTGCAGTCGAAGCCGTCCTCGCGGCCCGCGGCTCGACCACCGCCAGTATCACCAAAGAAATCGGCAATCCGGCGAGCCCTGCCAGCATGAATACGACCTGCCAAGGCTCGCGACCCAAGAACCACGAGCCGATCAACGGCAGCGTGCTGGCCCCGGTGCTCGCAAAAGAAATCAGCGCCCCGCCCACGATCAGGCTCAAACCCGCACCGACCGCAAGGCCTGCGGTAAAGATGCTGACTGGCAGGGCGCGCTGCCGCGGCTCGAACAAATCGGCGAGCAGCGACACTGCTGCGGGAACCAACGCGGCCTCGCCGAAACCGACGCCGAAGCGGCAGAGCAGCAACATCCAGTATTCGCTCGCGTAGCCCGACAGAAACGTCATCAGCGACCAGAAGACGATGGCGATCGCCATCAAGCGCACGCGGTGAACACGATCGGCAAGCCAGCCGAGTGGCAGACCCATCGTGGCGTAGAAGAGCCCGAAAGCCGGGCCCTGCAGCAGGCCCATTTGGGTATCGGTGATGCCGAGATCGAGCTTGATCGGCTGTACGAGCAGCGTGATCAGCTGACGATCGAGAAACGACAGCGCATAGGCCGCCAGCAGCACACCCACCGCAAACCAGCCGATCGCCGCCCTCACGCCCTGCTGCGGTGTTGCGTCAGTCAAGGCTTGTCGCCTTGCGCGGGTAAATCTTTGATGCTGGCCGACTGCTCGGACGAGGCCGGCTCCGTGGGCAGCAAGGTGACGCCACGCTTTTTGAGTGCGTCACGCAAGATGTATTCGATCTGACCATTGACGCTGCGCAAATCGTCGGCCGCCCAGCGCTCGAGCTCACGCCAGAGCGCTGGGTCGATCCGCATCAAAAATGACTTTCGCTCAGCCACGATGTGTCCCGGGAATGCTGATCGCGATCAGCCGTAGAGCGTTCCGGTGTTGATGACGGGCTTCGCCTCCGAGTCGCCGCAGAGCACGACCATGAGGTTGCTCACCATCGCAGCCTTGCGCTCGGCGTCGAGCTCGACCACGTTGCGCTCCGCGAGCGCAGCGAGCGCGGTCTCGACCATGCTGACGGCGCCTTGCACGATCTTTTGCCGCGCGGCGAGCACCGCTTCGGCCTGCTGGCGGCGCAGCATGGCCTGTGCCACTTCCGGCGCGTAGGCGAGATGCGTGAGACGAGCCTCTTCGACCACCACGCCCGCGGGCGCGAGTCGCGTCTGCAACTCGACCTGCAGCGCTTGCGAGACTTCATCGACGCCGCTGCGCAGCGTGATCTCGTGCTCTTCACCGTGATCGTAGGCGTATTGACTACCGAGGTGACGGACCGCCGACTCCGACTGGATACGGACATATTCTTCGTAGTCATCGACATCGAACATGGCTTGCGCGGTGTCCTGCACTTGCCACACCACCACCGCCGCGATCTCGATCGGGTTGCCTTGCTTGTCGTTGACCTTAAGGCGCTCGCCGTTCAAGTTGCGTGAGCGCAGCGAGATCTTGTTGCGCGGATTTTTCTTGATCGTGATGCTCGCCCCATCTTTGCCGAGGGGCCTCTGTATGCCACTGCCGTTCGAATAGAACGGATTGCCGAAATGAAAGCCGTCCTTGCGCACCGTGCCCTTATAGTCACCGAAGAGCACGATTACCCGCGCCTCATTCGGCTGCAGCGTGAAGAACCCGGACAATGAGACGAAAAACAGGGTCAGCAAGGTAATGCCGATCGCAGCCGATGAGCCCGAATCGGTGATGGCCGCATGAACCATTCCGGCGATGCCACCGGCCAGCAAGGCGAGAACGATCGGCAGCGCTACCCAACCGCTGCCTACGGAAATTTCGCGCTCACGACTCGCGGCGCGGGAGGGGGCCATTGAGGCTGATGACATGATCGACGCTCCTGACTAAGAAGGGACCCACAGCGGGACCCGACAGCGTCGATATTATAGTGATATCACTTCAGTATCAAGTGTAGCGAAGCCAAGCGGAGTGAACGGACAACGCACGGCAAGTTCACCCACGCGATGGCGGTCGGCGCGACGCGTGAAAGACCCGCAGGATCTCCACCACTTCGCCGCGGACTCGGTACGGAACCAGGTAGCGCGTTCGTCCCACCACGAGCTCGCGCGTCCCCGGCACACGACCCGGGCGTCCGATGGCGGGATCGTCGGCGAGTCGAGCGACGGCCGTCAGAATCCTCTCGACAACTATTCGCGCGGCAGCCGGATCGTCGGCGCTGATGAACGCGGCTTCCTCGTCGAGGTTGGCGAGCGCCCGCCGCAGCCAGCGGATGCGCGCTTACTTACGTCTCCACTTACGCGCAAGGGCGGCCACTTCCTTCTCGGTTGCGAAGTCCCCGGCGTCGGCTTCCTTGAGCGCCTTGCGGACTTCGCTGATCTGCCACTCGTTGATGTCGATGAACCCGCGAACGGCTTCCGCGGCGAGAAACGACCTGCTGCGCTGCGTAGCCTCTGCTAGCCGATCGAGGCGGTCCTTCATTTCCGTATCGATGCGGATGGTGATCGTGGTGGACATGGTCGATGCCTGTTGCGGAGTCAGTCCCGATCCGAAGGTTTCTCGGTCGGCTCTTCTTGGGGCAACGCAGTTCTCTGGTGACGACTTGTCAGGCGCGGTGCTGCCGCGTCGTGAGCTATTGAGTCGTGAGCTACTGAATAGAGGGGTCTTTTATGGCGCGCCCGGAGAGATTCGAACTCCCGACCTCATGGTTCGTAGCCATGCGCTCTATCCAACTGAGCTACGGGCGCGTACCCCGAAAAAGGGCGCGAATCGTACCACAACACCCCGTGGGCGCGAGGCCCCGCGGCGGTGGGGGCCATCAGACGTTCGGCGGGGAAACTAATAGCCCTCCAAGCTCGCCACGCGGTCGAGGTGGTAGCTCTGGTCACCAAAGGCCTGCTCGAGCGTGCGGGCCCGCTTGATGAAGAGCCCGATGTCGTGGGCATCGGTCATGCCGATCCCGCCGTGCATTTGGATGGCCTCGTTAGTCGCGAGCTCCGCCACCTGTGAGGCCTTTGCCTTCGCCATGCTGGCGAGCGCGGGTCCCTGTTTCGCGAGCGACGAGCCCGGTTCGGAATCGAGCGCGAGCAGGGCCTCTTGGACCAGCGATCGCGCGAGCTGCAGCTCGACGAACCAGTTCGCCGCACGATGCTGCAGCGCCTGATAGCTGCCGATCAGTTTGCCGAACTGCGAGCGTTCTTTGAGGTAGCGCAGCGTACGCGCGAACGCCTCCTCGCTGATCCCCAGCAGTTCTGCAGCCAGCCCGGCGTTGATGATGTCGGCGAGCTGCTCGAGCGCAGTGGCTGACGCGGCGGCACCGCCGAGCAGCGCCTCGGCGCCAAGCTCGACACCGTCGAGCACGATCTCGCCGCAATTGCGACCATCGACCATGGGTGTGACCTCGATGCGCAAGCCTGCTGCATCGCGCGGCACGATGAACACACCGAGCCCCGCGCGATCGCCGGCCTCGCCACTCAGCCGACACACCACGAGAAACCGATCGACCGAGGACACATCGGCAATCCCACGCTTGCAGCCGTTCAGCAGCCAGCCGTTCGCCGTGGATCGGGCGGTGGTCTCCACGCGGAAAAGGTCGAAATGCGGACGCTCGTCCCAGGCCAAAGAAAGCGTGAGCGAACCCGCGATGATCTGCGGCAATAGCGCTGCCTGTTCCTCCGCGCGACCCAATAATTGAATTGCCGTGGCCCCACCGAGCACCGTCGAATTCATGGGTGTGACACTGAGGTGTCGCCCCAACTGTTCGAGCACGACACCGAGCCCGGCGAGACCCAAGCCCGCACCGCCCAATGATTCGCTGATGGCGATACCGGGCCAGCCCATGAGGGCGATCTCGCGCCAAAGTTCCGCATCGAAGGCGCACTCGCGGCTGCGTTCGCGCCAAACGCGAAACTGTGCGATGGATGCTCGATCAGCGAGAAACTCGGCCGCCGAGCGGCTGAGCATGTCCTGTTCTTCGGTCAATGTCAGTGGCATGGCAACCTCAGAGACCGAGCACGCGCTTGGCGATGATATTGAGTTGGATCTCGGAGGTGCCACCCTCGATCGAGTTGCCCTTGGAGCGCAACCAGTCCGACGCCCAGGCCTCGCCCGCGGGTCCGCGTGCCTCCCACTGCAGAGCCGTGGCCCCTTCGATATCGAGATGCAGCTCGTTCCGCCGCTTGTTGAGTTCGGTACCGAAATATTTGACGGCCGAGGCCATGGCGCCCATACCGGCCGCATTGCGCGTGCGCGCGGCTTGCGCGAGCGTGATGCGAAACGCGGCCGAGTCCAGCTCGAAACGCGCAAGCGAATGACGCAGCGCAGCATTGCGCAATTTACCGTCGGCATCGGTACCGAATATTTTGAGTGCACGTTGCGCCAAGGCCGTGCCGTTGATGAGACTGCCGAGCCCGGAAATCATCTCGCGCTCGTGCGAGAGCAAATACGTGGCAATCGCCCAGCCCTGCCCTTCTTCACCCACCCGATGCGACTTTTCGACACGCACGTTCTCGAAGAACACTTCGCAAAATGGCGAGGCGCCGCTGATCAGCTTGATCGGTCGCGGCGTGACGCCGGGCGAGCGCATGTCGAACAGCACGAAGCTGATCCCTTCGTGCTTCGGCACACTCGTGTTGGTGCGCACGAGACAGAACATCCAGTCCGCCTCGTCGCCATGCGAGGTCCATATTTTTTGGCCGTTGACGAGATAGTGATCGCCACGGTCTTCGGCGCGCGTCATGAGACTCGCCAGATCCGAACCCGAGTTCGGTTCAGAGTAACCCTGACACCAGCGAATTTCGCCGCGAACGATCTCCGGCAAAAATCTTCGCTTTTGCGCCTCGCTGCCGAACTTGAGCAGCACAGGCCCCAACATGCTGATGCCGAAGCTGAAGAGCGGCGACGGCGCACCAAGGCGTCGCATCTCTTGGTGCAGCACGGCTGACTGCTCGCGTGATAATCCCCCGCCGCCGTATTCGGCCGGCCACTCGGGGACCGTCCAGCCCCGCGAGGCCATTGCGGCGCACCACGCTGGCTGATCGGGGTGCAGGGGCTTTGGATTGCGCCCACCCGTGTAGAGGTCACCGATCGGCATCGCAGCGCCGCGCAGCGAGGGCGGGCAATGGACTTCGAGCCAATGACGAACGTCGCGACGAAAAGTATCAAGTTCTTGCATCGGTCGATTATGGTGCCATTCGCGGCGGGATGGCAGACTGCGATGACCGGTCGCGATCATCAAAGCAGAGACCATCAAGGCAGAGCCCAGTATGACGAGCGTTAAATTCAGTACCACCAGCGACATCGTTTTTGGTGCCGGTAGCCTCAACGAAATCGGCGCCATGGCGAAACAAAGCGGAATGCGTCATGCCTTGCTGGTGACCGACGGCGGCATCGCTGCACGACATATGCATGCCCCCGCAATGGCGAGCCTTGAGTCGGCGGGTATCGCCGTGAGCGTTTATGCAGACGTCGTTGCTGACCCACCGACCGAGATCGTGCTCGCCGCCGCAGCGGCGGCCCAACGAGCAGGCTGCGACGGGGTCATCGGTTTTGGCGGCGGCAGCAGCATGGACACGGCAAAACTGGTTGCCGTGCTGAGTTGCGGCGAGCAGTCGCTCGAGACCATGTTCGGGGTCGACAAAGTGACTTCGCGCCGCCTGCCGCACATTCAGGCGCCGACCACCGCGGGCACGGGGTCTGAAGTCACCATGGTCGCCGTGGTCACCACCGGTGCCACCACCAAAATGGGTGTGGTCAGCCGCACTCTTTTGGCCGATCGGGTCATCCTCGATCCGCTGCTGACGCTGTCGATGCCGGCAGCGGTCACCGCTGCGACGGGCATCGATGCGATGGTGCATGCCATCGAGGCCTACACCAGCCTGCGTCTCAAAAATCCGCTCTCCGACATGCTCGCACGCGAGGCCTTGCGACTGCTCGCAACAAATATTGAGCGTGCGGTGTTCAGTCCCGCCGATGTTGAGGCGCGCGGCGCCATGCTGCTCGGTGCCATGTATGCGGGACAGGCCTTTGCCAACGCCCCGGTCGCAGCCGTGCACGCACTCGCCTACCCTTTGGGCGGCAACTACCACATCTCCCACGGGCTGAGTAATTCTTTGGTGCTGCCGCATGTGCTGCGCTTCAATGAGCCTGCGGCCGAACCGCTGTATCGCGAACTCTTGCCTTTGGTGCGAGGCGCCGCGGCTGCGAGCGACTCCGCGTCGCACCTGCTCGCCGAGCACTTTCTCTCGCTTGCTCGCCGACTCGGCATTGCGACGCAGCTGCGCGAGATGAATATTCCGCAAGCTGACCTGCCGCGCCTTGCCGCCGAAGCCATGCTGCAACAGCGACTGCTGGTCAACAATCCGCGCGGGCTCAGCGAGACCGATGCGCTCGCGATCTACCAGCAGGCCTATTGAGAGACCCGTTTTCGAGGGACCTTGTTGCATGAGCGAACCCGGACAGACCCGCGCCGACTATGTTTATTTTCAGCTGATGACGACACGCTGGATGGACAACGACGCCTATCAGCACATCAACAACGCGGTCTACTACAGTTTCTTCGATACCGTCGCCAACAATTATTTGATCGAGCACGGCGCGCTCGACATCGGCGAGTCTCCGGTGGTTGGGTTCATCGTCGCCTCTTCGTGCAACTACCGCAAACCCATCGCCTATCCGGCAAAGCTCGACGCGGCGTTCCGCGTGAATCGCATCGGCACGAGCTCGGTGGAGTATGGCGTTGCCGTGTTCGAAGAAAACGCCGCAGAGCCCGCTGCATTCGGCACTTACACGCATGTCTTCGTCGAGCGCGAGAGCGGCAAGTCAGTACCCATCCCCGAGAAAATCAGGGCAGTGCTGCAGCGAGCGCTGCGCGCTTGAAGGGTGCGTCACTGCCGACCTGCGAGTGAGGATTTGTCGCTGATCGCAGCTCCGGTGTACTCTGCGCTCTGGACTTGATCCCAGAGGACAGGTACCGGATGACAACGCTCTGCCGATTCGCCGAGGCCAAAAGCCGCGGTGAGAAACTTGCGCTCGTGACCTGTTACGACGCGCTCATGGCGCGACTCGTCGCCAAAACCTCCATCGATGCCGTACTCGTCGGCGATTCGGTCGCGATGACCGTCCA
>JBJTAV010000006.1:0-18273 GCA_046091005.1 Gammaproteobacteria bacterium
GGCGACCTCGGCATTCGCGCTCGCCGAGCTAGACTTTGCGGAAGCTTGGACCGGTCGTATCGAAGGCCGCTACACCAATGAAAAGAAATCCTTCGCAAACCTGCTGACCAATCGCTTCGGCAGCAAGAAGTGGAGCCTGCAAAACTGGCGTGCAACGCTCGATTACAAGCCGGCCGAAAACATCACGGTTTACGGTTCGTATGCGCACGCTGAAAAGAGCGGCAACGTGGGTGCAGCTACGGTGCAGTTCGTTTCGGATGCCGCGCCGGCGCCGAACGTTGCCATCCTGACGTCCTTTGATCCCGAGCAAAACAACGCGTTTGAGCTTGGTATCAAGGCCGAGATCATGAATCGGCGTGCCTACCTAGACTTCGACGTCTACCAGTCGAAGTGGAAGAACATCGTCATCCCGCAGATTCGTACCGAGGTGGTCGATCCGCGTAGCGGGAATGTCAGTGCAATTCGTACACCGACGGCCTTCAACGTGAACGCGGGTGATGCCACCATTCGTGGCGCCGAGTTCTCGGTGAATGCGCGGCTTACCGAACGAGTCGATGGCAGCTTCGGCGTCTCGTACACCGATGCGCAGTACGACAATGCGAAGGTCGACAGCTTCAAGAATTTCCCGAGCTTTTCGCCGACCGGCAGCATCGCAGGCAAACAAATTCTGCGTACGTCGCCGTGGCAGTTGGCGGCCAGTCTCGGTTACACCGCGCCGATCAGCAGTGATCGCAGCATTTACGTACGAGGCGATCTCTCGTTCCGCGATGCGCAATTCGCCGATGCCACCAACCAGGCGATCACGCCTGAGCAGACCAAGCTGAATCTGCAGATTGGCTTGCAGGGCGACAGCTACACGGTGGAGTTGTGGGGGCGAAATCTCACCAACGAAGATGCACCGAGTGCAGCCTATCGTGACGTGTTTTTCACCAACGCCCTGCCCGATGGCACCTTCTATCGCACACCGACTGGCACCACGCCCGCCGGCAGCGGTGGCCGGAGCACGTTCTTCCCGTGGCGTTACAGCGTCTCGTACCCTGTGCTGCGTGAATTTGGCGTGACCTTCCGCTACAAGTTTTGAGCATGCCCGCAGGCGGCTTGGCCCGCTTCGGATTGATGGCACTGCTGTCCGCCGGCCTTTGGGCCGGCGGACAGTCGCTCGCCGCTGAACCGGCTGCCGCGAGCGGCCCGGAGCAATTGCGAGTCGGTGACCCGGCTCGCCGCGATCTCAGCGTCGCGCCGGTTCTCGATGGCATCGTCGACACCCGCCGCGGCGAAGTCATCGATGCGGTCGAGTTCGCGCGTCGCCTGCGCGATGTGAGTGAGCTGTTCATCGGCGAGGAACACACCAACGGCGCGTTCCATCGCGTACAACTGCGCACGATCGAAGCCCTGCACGCGGCGGGGCGCAAGGTGATCATCGGGCTCGAGATGTTCCCGTGGGGCGATAACCCGGCGCTCGAGCGTTGGCGGCGCGGCGAACTCGACGAGCCGCGTTTTCTCGATGAGTCGCGCTGGTACGAAGTGTGGTCGCACCACTGGGGCCATTATCGCGACATCTTTTTCTTTGCTCGGGACAAGCAGTTGCGCCTGGTCGGTCTCAACGCGCCGCGCGAAGTGGTCCGGGCCGTGCGTGCGGCCGGGGGTTTCGAGGCGCTTGATCCGGCGGTTCGCAGTCGCTTGCCGCCACGTATCGACCTCTCGAGTGATGAGCATCGACAGGTCGTGCGCTCGTACTTCGATGCCGACGATACTTTGCACGCCAAGATGAGCCCCGCGGATCAGGAGCGAATCTATCTCGCGCAAGTGACTTGGGACGCCTCGATGGGTTGGCAGGCGGGGCAAGCACTCTCGAGCCCCGCTGATCCACGCGAGATCGTGGTGGTGTTGATCGGTGCCGGCCACGTGGCTTATGACCTGGGCGCTGCGCGCCAGCTTGCCGGTGGTTTTGCCGGCGGAATTTCTTCTTTGATTCCGGTCACCGTGCCGCCATCAGTGGGTGGCAGCGCAGCGAAAACCGTGAGCGCAGCCTATGCGCAATTTCTTTGGGGCGTACCGCAGACGGCGCAACCAACTCTGCCCGTGCTCGGCGTGTCACTGATGGGTCGTATCGGCAAGGAGCCGACGCAGGTCATTCAAGTCGACGCGGCCTCGACTGCCGCCGCCGCAGGCCTCAAGGTCGGCGATGTGCTGCGCAGCCTCGATGGCCTCAAGCTCGAGGGTGGCGCGACGCTGCAACGCAAGGTGGGGGATTATCGATGGGGCGATTCCGCAACGCTGACGATCGAGCGCGATGGTCAGCCACTCGATTTGAGGCTGCATTTTCGACGACAGCCCTGATCTGGCTGCTGACGCTGGTGTTGAGCTCGATGATCGCGCCGCGAGCCGGCGCGGCGACCGAACCTGCGTCTCACTATGTATTGAGAGCCACACTCGATCCTGCGGCGCGCACGCTCGAGGCCGAGGTGCAACTCGACGTTCCGGCAGAAAGCGCTGGCCGCAGTGTCGAATTCCTGCTGTCCTCTAGCCTGCATATAATCGCCGCCTAGCCTGCGGTCGAACGCTTGTCGATCGAGGGCGCACGCACTTTCACGGGCATCAACGGTTCAGCGACCGCGATCACGGCCTCAGGTCGAGCGGCCCGTTACCGCGCCGTGCTCGCTGCCGGCAGTCGATCGATCCGCCTGCGCTATCGCGGCAAAGTCGACTTCGGATTCGACACGCCGGGACAAGAAGATGCGCGCGGGTTCAGCGAGACCGCCGGCACCATCAACGACCAAGGCGTTTATCTCGCGGGCAGCACGCTCTGGTACCCCTATCTCGGCGAGACCTTGTTCACTTTTGTTCTGACCGCCTCGGCACCCGCGGGTTGGCAGTTGATCAGTCCGGGGACGGGAGTGGCGGGCACTTCCGATGCAAACGCCAGTGTCGCTCGCTGGAAGGTAACGACACCGGTCGATGAATTGCACATCGTCGGCGGCCCCTTGACACGCTATGCCCGACAAGCGGGGGCGATCACTGCCGAGGTTTATCTGCGCAAGCCCGACGAGGCACTTGCCGCGAAATATTTGGAGTCTACCGCGCGTAATCTGGAGATGTATCGCACGTTGATCGGCCCATATCCCTACGAAAAGTTTGCACTCGTCGAAAATTTTTGGGAGACGGGCTACGGCATGCCGAGCTTCACGCTGCTCGGTCCGCAGATCATCCGCTTTCCGTTCATTCTCACCTCGTCTTATCCGCACGAGGTGCTGCATAACTGGTGGGGCAATGGCGTGTTCGTCGATTACGCCACTGGCAACTGGTGCGAGGGACTCACGGCGTATCACGCCGACCATCTTTACAAAGAGCAGTTGGGTCAAGGCGCCGAATACCGTCGAGATACACTCAAAAAATACCGTGATTTCGTCAAAGAGTCGCGGGACTTTCCGCTGGTCGAGTTTCGTTCCCGACACAGCCCGGCCACCGAGGCAGTGGGTTACGGCAAGGCGTTGATGACTTTTCACATGCTGCGTCGACGTGTCGGCGATGAAGCCTATGTGCGCGGCCTGCAGCGCTTTTATCGTGAGCAGCGCGGCAAGCGCGCAAGTTTCGATGATCTTGCTCGTGCCCATGGTGCTGCCGCCAAGACCGATCTGCTGCCCTTCATGAGTCAGTGGGTGCAACGTGCCGGTGCCCCGGAGCTGCGCGTGAAGAACGTGACGGTCGACACCGACGGCGTGGTACGCGGTGAGTTGCTGCAGGCGCAGAAAGGGCAAGCTTTCGAACTCGAGGTCCCCATCGTGCTGCGCTCGGCGAGTGGCACCGAGAACTTCACGGTCCGCAGTGCAGCATCCAGCACTCGTTTCGAGCTGCGGCCAAAGACGACGGTTGCAGGGACCGCAGCAACGGAGCCCTTGGGGCTGGAGGTCGACCCCGAGTTCGATGTGTTCCGTTTGCTCGACACGCGCGAGACGGCGCCGTCGCTCGGGCAGATGTTCGGCGAACCCGAGGTATTGGCTGTCCTGCCATCAAAGGCGCCAGCCGCCATGCTCGATGGCTATCGGCAAATGCTCGCCTTCTGGGGCGGTGGCGGCGCTCAAAAATTTGTCATCGTCGAAGATCGTGACCTCAAACGTCTGCCGGCCGATCGTCCGGCATGGGTATTCGGTCGCGAAAATCTTTGGAGCGCAAAGCTTTTCGGTGCCGATCCCGGCATTGGTTTTCAGCTCGACGGACAGGGCATTGGTGCTGGCGGCACGACCATTCCGTTTGCGGGGCACTCTGCCGTGATCGTGCGTCGGCATCCGGCAAACCCGGCCAAGGCGGTGGCTTGGGTGGTCGTCGATCCTCTGGCCGCCGCCGCAGGTCTTGCGCGCAAGTTGCCGCATTACGGCAAATATTCCTGGCTGGGTTTTGTTGGTGAAGAGCCCGCCAACATGGCCAAAGGCGAGTGGCCCGCGGCCGATTCACCCCTGCATGTCGATCTGCGCCCGCGCACAGCACGCAGCCTGCCGCTGCCGGTTGGCGGCTACGCCAAGCGCGCAGCACTCGCGCGCTTGCCTGCGGTTTTTGATGCGGCTGCGATGATCAAAGATATCAGGTGGCTTGCTGATCCGGCGCGTGAAGGACGCGGCATGGGAAGCGCGGGTCTCGAAGCGGCGGCCGAGTATGTGGCTGCAGCGTTCAAGGCCGCGAAGTTGAAGCCGCTGCGCGAGGGGCAGGGCCTCGACGCTTACTTTCAGCCCTTCGAATTCACGCCGCAGGGTGCACAACAAGCCTTGCGTTTGCGCAATGTGGTGGGTGTATTGCCGGGCAGCGATGCACGTTTTGACGGGGAGGCGGTCATCGTTTCGGCGCACTACGATCACTTGGGTCGCAGTGGCCCGGGTGTACGCATGAGCGAGATCGGCCAGATTCATCCGGGCGCTGACGACAACGCGAGCGGCGTTGCGGTATTGCTCGAACTTGCGCGCGTCTTTGCGGCAGGTGGGAATCCACCTCGGACGCTGATCTTTGTGGCTTTCTCCGGTGAAGAGGCCGGGTTACAGGGCTCACGTCATTTCGTTGCGCAGCCACCGGTGCCACTATCAGGCATCCGCTCCGTGCTCAATCTCGACACCGTTGGCCGTCTTGGCAAAGGCGAGATCTCCGCACTCGCCACCGGCACAGCCAGCGAGTGGCAGCACGTTTTCCGCGGCATCACGTTTTCGACCGGTATTCCGATCCGCAATATTCCTGATGCCGCGCAGTCTTCCGATCAGCAAAGTTTCATTGAGCGCGGTATTCCCGGTGTGCAGTTGTTCACCAGTGCGCACCTCGACTATCACCGACCGACCGATACGGCTGATCGTATCGACGGTGATGGTCTCGTGAAAGTGGCGAGCGTTGCGCGCGAAGCGCTCGATTATTTGGTGCAGCGTCCCGGACCTTTGACCGTGACCATCAACACCTCGACCAAAAGCGCGGCAGCCAGTGGTGCTGCAGCGAGCAACACCGGTAATGCCGCGGCCGCGACGGCACCACGTCGCGTCTCTTTCGGGCTCATTCCGGACTATGCGCATCAGGGAGCTGGCGTGCGTGCCGAGTCGGTCGTTCCGGACTCGCCGGCTGCACGAGCGGGATTCGTGACGGGCGACGTGCTGCTCGAGATCGACGGCAAACCCGTCGCAGGTCTCGCGGAATTTTCCGAGATCCTCAAGGCCTATTCGCCGGGAGCAAAGATCAGTACCGTGCTTCAACGCGGCGATCGCAAGCAGTCTGTCAGCGTCGAACTGACGGTACGCTGAGCACGGTGGCTGTCGCCTCGGCGAGCGGGGCGGCAAGACCCAGCACTCGCTGGTAACGCAGGTCACAGTCGATACAGCGTCCACGCGAACTGCACCAGCGCAGGCTCTTGCCATCGAGGTGCCCCCAAAACAGTCCGGTCGGATCGAGGTCGAACTCGCGCAGCAGCTCGATAAAACTTTGACTGCGAGGCAGTGGGCGATAACGCTTCCAGAGGCCATCGTCAAAATAATCGAGCAGCCAAGCACCACTGCTCGATCGATAGCGAAACCTCGCAACAGGTACGGGCTCCCGAGTGCCAGCGACGCCGAGAATGCGACGCAGCTCGTGGATCACTACCTGATTACCCTCGATGCGATAGCCGATCAGCACCGTATTACGCGCGAGTGGCGGGCAAATTCGTGCGCAGTAGGCATCGAGCAGCCGGGTGACCAGCGCCTCTGAATGTTGTGGCAGTTCGTTCACCGTATGCCAAGCCTAGCGCGGAGGTCGAGTCCGCCGCTATTCTTCCGCAGGTGACAACTTCCGAACAACGCACACATCGGCTTGCGCACGAGGACGTGGGCAAGGCGGTGTATGCCGCCATTCCCCCGCGCCGGGTCCCACTCGCCAAGCGTCTGTTTTGGCGCGCCGTGCTGGTGCTGCTGTCGAGCGCGCGGGGTCGCGCGTGGATCGCTGCACGCTACGGCGCGAACAACGGAGTCTGACCGTATGCAATCTTTATCGATGTTGCTCACTTTTCTGGTTGGTGTCGGCCTCGTCGTGCAGATCGGCCTCAATGCGGCGGTGGGGCGGATGTTGGGCGGAGCCCTCTACGGCACCATTGCCAATTTCATCGTCGGTCTTGCCGCGCTTACCGTGTTCTTCGTCATGTCACGTCACGCCTTGCCCGCGCGCGACGCTTTCGCCGAGGTGCCGGCTTGGGCGTGGTTGGGTGGTTTGTTTGGTGCGGCCTATGTTGGCGTCGCCACGTTTGCAGGTCCGCGTCTCGGCGCCTTGTTGCTGTTGGCGCTGACGGTGGGCGGCCAGATGGTCGCCTCCGTGATCGTCGATCACTACGGACTACTCGGCTTTCAGCAGCACCCCGTGACGCTGACGCGTCTCGTCGGCATCGCGCTGCTGCTCCTCGGAATTTGGCTGGTCGCTTTGCGCTGACTCAGGCGTCTTCGCACTCGCCACACAGGCCCTTGATTTCGAGCGAAGTCGGTTCGATCCGAAATCCTGCAGCCAGAGATTTCTCCGCCAGCAAGCGGTTGATGCCTGGATCGTCGATTTCGACGACGCGGTGGCATTTGCGGCACACCAGAAACTGCGCAATGTGCGCACGCGCCGGTTCGTCGCAGCCGATGAAGGCGTTGATCGAATCGATACGGTGTACGAGTCCGGCATCGATCAGAAACTCTAGCGCACGATAAACCGTGGGCGGAGCAGCCTTGTCGCGCTCCTTGGCGAGCTCGGCCAGAATGTCATACGCGCCGATCGGCGAATGCGCGCGCCAGACGATCTCGAGAATACGGCGACGTACTGGCGTGAGCTTGAGACCCCGCTGTGCGCAGACGTCTGCGGCCGTGCGCACCGCATGATCGATGCAGGCGGCATGATCGTGGGGTGTCGTATGATCGTGCGGCACGTGTTCCAAAGGTTTGCCCATGCCTTAAGTTATCATTTGCGACATATGGCTACCACGGATCGGATCCCCGTCACCGTCTTGACGGGATTTTTGGGGTCTGGAAAGACCACCCTTCTCAATCGCATCCTCTCGGAGAACCACGGCAAGCGCATCGCGGTCATCGAAAACGAATTCGGTGAGGTCGGTGTGGATCACCAGCTGGTAATCGGTGCCGAAGAAGAAATCTTCGAGACCAACAATGGCTGCATCTGCTGCACCGTACGTGGCGATTTGCTGCGTATTCTCGGACAGTTGCTGAAGCGCCGTGACAAGTTCGATTACATCATTGTCGAAACCACCGGCATGGCGGACCCTGGCCCGGTTGCACAGACATTTTTTTTGGACGATGACTTCAAGCAGCAGTTCCTGCTTGATGCCATCGTCACGCTGGTTGATGCGCGACACATCGAGAAACATCTCGCTGAAATGAAAGAGCCTGGCGAGCAGGTTGCCTTCGCGGACGTCATTCTGCTCAACAAGACCGATCTCGTCGGTGAAGCCGAGCTCGAACGCATCGAGCGTCGGGTTCGCGCCATCAACGGCACAGCACGTATTTTCCGCACGCAAAATGCGAATGTGCCCATCGATCGCGTGCTCGATGTCGGCGCCTTCGATCTGCAGCGCGCGCTGGCCGTCGACGGCTCTTTTCTGGAGCCGCAATATCCTTTCGAGTGGGCGGGTGTCTATCAGCTAGCCGCTGGGCAACACACCTTGCGCACGGGTGTCGAGGCGCATGCGCATCATCATCACGACCATCACGATCATGCGCACGACAAAGGCCTTGGTCTTGTGGTGCTGCCGGTCGCGGCGGCGACCGAGCAGGCGCTCGCGGCGGCGATCGAACCCGCGGTCCGCGCCTTCGCTGAAGAAGCGGTGACGGTCGATTGCGGTGGTCCGCTGCAAGCAGGGTCCGTTCTGCATGCCATCGATGTCAATCATGAGGGCAGTCACTTCAGCATCGAGATCGCCATGGCTGGTGCTTATGCCATTTTTTGCGAGCATGCACCTGCGGAGTTCAATCTGCGCCTGGAAGGAGCGAAGCCCATCGCACAGCGAAAATTTGCCTCGCATCATCACGATGAGGAGATTTCTTCGATCGGTATCAGCGATCCGCGTCCGCTGGATCCGCAGAAGCTCAATGATTGGCTGTCTTATCTGTTGAAGAGTCGGGGCGCTGATATTTTCCGCATGAAAGGCGTGATCTCGCTCAAGGGCGAGGCTCGGCGCTACGTGTTCCACGGCGTGCACATGATGTTCGACGGTCAACTCGAGCGACCTTGGGCTGAAGGGGCCACTCGGCAAAACACCCTGGTGTTCATCGGCCGCAATCTCGACCGTCAAGAACTCGAGGCCGGGTTCCACTCATGTCTCGCGTAAAGACGCCGAACGCGATTCTGGAGCCGCGTGGCGAGATCAAGCTCGACGATTACGTCGTCGATATCACGTGGTCGCCCGATTCGCTGCACCTTGCTGTAGCCGGTGGCGAGGGCAAAGTATTCTTGGGCAAGCGCGGCGAGTCTTCGCTCGAGGCACGCGAAATTGGCCAGCACGGAATGGGTGCGCTGGCCGTGGCTTGGCAACCCGGCGGCAGCACGTTCGCCAGCAGCGGACAAGATTCGCGGATTACGTTGTTTGATGCCGAGGGGGCTCTTGTCGCCCAACAGCGTCCATCGATGAGCTGGACGACGGCGCTTGCTTGGTCACCGGATGGCAAACGGTTGGCCACGGCTACGGGCAAGCAGATTTCTTTGTGGAGTTCGTCGCTCGCACTCGAGCACGCATTCGCGCCACTCGCATCGACGGTGTCGGCGCTGGCTTGGGATAAACCCGGACGTGATCTCGCTGCCGCCATGAACGGCGGGCTGGTGGTGCATCGCGTTGAACCACGCTTTCAGTTACGGCATTACAAGTGGGCGGCTCCATGTCTCACGGCCGCATTCAGTCCGAGCAGCCGTTTTCTGGCGACGGGCACGCAGGACGGCACGGTACATTTCTGGCACCTGTCGACCGGGCGTGATTCGCAGATGCGCGGTTATCCGGGTCGGGTCGATTTCATGAGCTGGAGCGGCGACTCCCGCTATCTCGCTACCGCCGCCGACGAGCAAATCGTGCTTTGGGATTTCGGCGGCAAGGGACCCGAAGGCTCGCGTCCCGTGCAGCTTCGCGGCCACACCGACCGTATCGAGTGTCTGGCGTTCCAGCCCGGTGGCAACTATCTCGTCACGGGTGGACGTGATTGGCGCTTGTCTTTGTGGTTGCCCGGCAAGGCGACTGCAGCACTCGATGCCCAACTGACCGAGGCTGAACCTACCTGCTTGCGCTGGTCTGCGGACGGGCGCTTTGTGGCAGCGGGCGAGCGCAACGGTCGCCTGTCGATCTACGAATTGGTACGCATTGTCTAATGAGGTTCCCATGACGCGCATTTCGAAATCGCCAAGCTTTATTTTCTTTGCTGTGGTCGCCGCCCTGGGTCTCGCAACAGGCGGAGCCGCAGCGCAAGATTTGAACGCGCGGCTCGATGCGGCGATCAGCAAACTCGAACCGCGCGTCATCGAATGGCGGCGCGATTTCCATCAAAATCCTGAACTCTCCAACCGCGAATTCCGCACCTCGAAGATCGTGGCCGAGCATCTGAAAAAGCTCGGTCTGGAAGTACAGACAGGTGTGGCCAAAACCGGTGTGGTCGGCGTTCTGCGAGGCGGCAAGCCCGGACCGACGATCGCCCTGCGTGCCGACATGGATGGTCTTCCGGTCATCGAGCAGAACGAGTTGCCCTTTCGTTCACGTGTCACGACTACGTATCGCAACGAAACCGTTGGTGTCATGCATGCCTGCGGTCACGATGTACACACCTCGGTGCTGATGGGAATTGCCGAAGCGTTCGCTGGCCTCAAGGCCGAGCTTCCGGGCACCGTGGTGTTCTTTTTCCAGCCGGCCGAAGAGGGTGCGCCGGTCGGTGAAGAGGGCGGAGCCTCGCTCATGATCAAAGAAGGTGTACTCGAAAAATATCGCCCTGAGGCAGTCTTTGGTCTGCACGTCTTTGCCAACATGCCGTCGGGCATGGTGGGTTATCGCGCGGGTCCGCTGATGGCGGGCTCCGACTCCTATCGTATCGTTGTGAAAGGTCGGCAGACTCATGGTGCACGCCCATGGAGCGGCGTCGACCCGATCGTGGTCTCGGCACAGATCGTCACCGCCTTGCAGACGGTGGTCAGTCGTCAGGTCGACATCACGGCGAATCCGGCGATCGTGACCGTCGGGGCCATCAAAGGTGGCATTCGCCACAACATCATTCCCGACGATGTCGAAATGGTCGGCACGATCCGTACCTTTGATCCGCAGCAGCGCGAACTGATCGTCAAAAATATCGAGCGCATGGTCGTCAATATCGCCGAGGCGAGCGGCGCGACTGCCAGCTTCGAGCTCGACCCGGGCAGCAATCCCGTGGTGCGCAATGATCCGGCGTTGACCGAGCGTGTGTTGCCGTCGCTGCGACGGGTGGCAGGAGTCGCCAACGTCCGGCCGGTACCGCTGGTCACTGGCGCCGAAGATTTCGCTTTCTTCGGACAGAAAGTGCCGAGCTTCTTTTATTTCGTGGGCGTTACACCGCGCGATCAAAACATGCTGACCGCGGCGTCGAACCACTCGCCGCTCTTTTTCGTGGACGAAGCCGCGATCCCGATGGCGAGCCGAACTTTCGCCAACCTTGCGCTCGACTACCTCGAGGGTGACTCAGGTCAGTGAGGCTCTGAGCGGCAGCCGGCGAATTCTTTTGCCGGTTGCTGCAAAGATGGCTCCGCAGACCGCGGGCGCGATCGGGGGTGTGCCCGGTTCGCCGATGCCGCCGATCGGGCCATCGCTGTTCACGATGCGCACGTCGATCTGTGGTGCATCGGCGATACGCAGCACGGGGTAGCTGTCGAAGTTGCCCTGTACGGCTACACCGTCGCGGATTGTGATCTCGCTCTCGAGTACGGCACACAGTCCGTAGTTGATGGCGCTTTCCATTTGCGCGACCACTTGATCGGGGTTCACGGCAATACCGCAATCGACGGCACAGCTGACGCGATGTACGCGTACGTTGTTACCCGTCACCGAGACCTCGGCCACTTGCGCCACGATACTGCCGAAGCTCTCTTGTAGTGCGATACCACGATGGCGACCGGCGGGTAGCGGCTGCCCCCAACCCGCGAGCTCGGCGGCAGCGTCGAGCACGGTACGATGACGAGGCTTGTCGGCGAGCATCGCTTGTCGATATTCGTAGGGATCGCGCTTGGCTAGTGAAGCCAGTTCGTCGATCACGCCATTGGCCACGAATCCGTTGATCGAGTGACCCACCGAGCGCCACCAAAGAATGGGCACGGCTTCGTTGGTGTTGTGGACTTCGACGCGAAGATTCGGGATGGGATAGGCCATGTTCGCCGTACCCTCGACCGACGAGGGATCGAGACCTTCTTTGTTCACCGCCATCTTGCCCATGGCGGTGTTGGCCAGTACTGGCTTGCCGACGATGACCTGATGAAAGGCCGAGGGCAGCCCGTTGGTGCCGATCGCCGCACGGACTTTGCTGATACTGTACGGCCGGTAATAACCCCGACGCATGTCATCTTCGCGTGTCCAGACCACCTTGACAGGCTTGCCGATGCCCTTGGCCACATGGGCCGCCTCGACGGCGAAGTCGGAGTCCCCACTGGCGCGACGACCGAAGCCACCGCCCAGGAAGGTGGTGTGTACACGAACGTTTTTGGGATCGATACCCAAAGCAGCTGCGACGAATTGCGCATCCTGCGATTGGGCTTGGGTGCCGAGCCAAAGATCACAGCTGCCATCTTTGACGAGCGCCGTTGCGTTCATCGGTTCCATGCACGCGTGCGCGAGATAAGGCAGCTCGTATTCCACCTCGATACGTCGTGATCCGCTCGCCAGCACTTTGGCAGCATCACCGATATTTTGACCTACGATGCCGGGCTTTGCGGCCAGCGCCCGCCACTCGCTGCGCAGCGACTCGGTGGAGAGTTTCTTGCCCGCTGCGTCGTCCCACTCGATGCTGAGCGCTTCGCGACCTTTGAGTGCGGCCCAGGTGTGATTGGCGATCACGGCCACACCGCTCGGCACTTGCTTGATGTCGACCACGCCCGAAACACGGCGTGCACGCGTGTCATCGAATGATTTGACGGTGGCGCCGAACACCGGCGCGCGTGCCACGGTAGCCATCAGCATCCCCGGCAGATCGACGTCGAGACCGAAAACAGCCTCGCCCGTGACCTTGACTCGACTGTCGAGCCGCTTCTGCGGCTTGCCGATATAGCTGAAGGTTTTCGGATCTTTGAGGCGGATGATTTCTTTGGCGGGCAGCGGTAGCGCCGCTGCGGCCTCCGCGAGCTCGCCGTAGCGCAGCTCGCGCCCTGCAGCATCGATGACCTTGCCGTCCTCGGTACGCAGCGTTGCTGCATCGACACCCCAGCGCGTAGCGGCTGCAGTCACGAGCATGCTGCGCGCCGTCGCGCCAGCGTGGCGCAAAGATTCGTAGGTGGTGTTGGTGCTCATGCTGCCGCCCGTGAATTGGGCTGGCAGGAAGGGATGATTGAACGCTGGGTCGACCGGCGCGATTTCCACCTTCAGGCGCTGCGGATCGAAATCGAGTTCCTCGGCGAGAATCATCGGCAGCCCGGTATAGACACCCTGGCCCATCTCGCTCTTGCCGATGATCACGCTGACCGTGTCATCGTCGGCAATGCGCACGAAGGCGTGTGGTTTGAATTCTTTGGGCGCCACGGCTCCGCGGCCACCGACGAGGTAGGGTCGCAACAGCGTCCCCGCGGCAAGCCCGCCTGCCACCACGCCTGCACCAATCAAGAAGTGACGGCGACCGATCGCCGGAGTGCTGCCGTCAGCGCTCATGCCGCGGTACCCCCACGTTTGATTTCGGCGGCGCGCTTAACGGCCGCACGGATTCGCGGGTAGGTTCCGCAGCGACAGATGTTGCCGTTCATCGCGGCATCGATATCGGCATCGGTGGGCGAGGGGTTTTGCTCGATCAAGGCGGCAGCCGCCATCACCTGCCCGGACTGGCAGTAGCCGCATTGCACCACGTCGAGCTCGATCCAGGCCTGTTGCACGGGATGGGTCGCTGCCTCGCCCGAAAGACCCTCGACCGTACGAATGTCTGCGCTGCCCACCGCCGATATTGGCGTGACGCAAGAGCGCATCGGTTGGCCGTCGAGATGGACCGTACAGGCGCCACATTGTGCGATGCCGCAGCCGTACTTGGTTCCGGTGAGCTTGAGCAAGTCGCGCAGGGCCCAGAGCAGGGGCATGTCGGGGTCGGCATCGATTTGGCGCTCGACGCCGTTGACTTTGAGGCTGATCAAGGCAGGTCTCCGGTTAACATCCGAGGGTTAGGCAGAATATACCCAAGTTGGCGCCCCGAGTCGGCGAAACGCGAGGTTCGGTGTGCAGATCGAGTTCTTCGGTGCGGCGGGCGAGGTTACCGGGTCTTGTCATATTGTGCGGGTCGGTGGCCGGACCTTGTTGCTTGACTGCGGCATGGTGCAGGGTGGACGTGATGCACCGCGCCGCAACCAGCAGCCATTTCCTTTCGATCCGGTGGCGATCGATGCGGTCGTCCTGAGCCACGCGCACATCGATCATTGCGGGCGATTGCCGTTATTGGTGAAGCGCGGCTTTCGTGGTCCGATCTATACCAACGCCGCTTGCCGCGATCTGCTGCCGCTGCTGTTGTATGACACCGCCGATCTTGCCGAGCGTGAGGTGCAGCGACGTGCGCGTCATGGCGGAATGCCCCCGGACGAGCCTCTGTTCACGGCTGATGACGTCGAGAAGACGCTCAAACTCCTTCGCACCGTGCGGTACGACACCTACTACGCCCCACTACCTGGCATTTCTTTGCAGGTACGCGATGCCGGGCATATTCTTGGCTCGAGCAGCATCGAGCTTGAGGGCAGCGAGGGCGGCATCAGCCGACGTCTGGTGTTCAGCGGCGATCTCGGTCAATACGACTCACCGATCCTGCTCGATGCCCATCGTTTCGAAGCGGCAGATCTCGTGCTGATGGAGAGCACCTACGGTGATCGCCTGCACCGCAGTCGGGCCGACACGCTTGCCGAAATCGGTGAGGTGATTCGCGCAGCAGACAAAGATGGTGGCAATGTTCTGGTGCCGGCCTTCGCTGTCGGGCGCAGTCAGGAAATTCTTTATCTGCTCGGTCAACACTTCGAGGAGTGGGGTCTGCGGGACTGGCAGATTTTTCTGGATAGTCCTATGGCCATCGAGGCGAGCAAGATTTACTGGGCACACAGCGATCGCTACGATGAAGAGGCGCGGCACTTGCGCGCGAGCTTCGAGTCCATGCCGATGCTGCCAAATCTCACTTTGAGTCGCACTGCACTGCAATCGCGCGAGATCAACAGCGTGCGTTCGCACGCCCTCATCATCGCCGGCAGCGGCATGTGCAACGGCGGTCGTATCCTGCATCACTTCCTGCACAACCTCGAGCGTCCGGAATGTCATGTCATGATCACCGGATTTCAGGCTCCCGGCACCTTAGGTCGCGCGCTCGTCGATGGTGAACCGCATGTGCACATCCATGGACAACTCATCCGCCCCGTGGCCAAAGTGCACACCGTTGGCGGCTTGTCGGCCCATGGTGATCAAGCAGACTTGCTGCGATGGTACGGTTCGTTTGCCAATCGTCCGCCGGTCTGCCTCGTCCACGGCGAGCGGCAGGCCGCGCTGGCACTCAAGCAAAAAATCGAGTCGCTCGGCGCCAAAGTTCATTTGCCGCGACCGGGTGCGCGGCTCGATCTCGCCAGCATGACGCTGTCGAACTGAAAGATGTGAATATTAATCATGAATATCGGAACAGGAGCCATCGCAATGAGTCGAGACAAGCAGATGAGTGATAGACGTCATTTTATTTCTTTGCTACCGATGGTTGCTGCGGTCGTGCTGCTGGCGAGCACCGCAGTGCCGTCGTTCGCTGCGGAAAAGAAATCCGCTTCCCTCGTGTTGGTGGTCGGAGCGACAGGTGGCACCGGCCGCGAGGTCGTGAAGCAAGCGCTCGCGCGTGGTCTGCAGGTGCGCGCGTTGGTACGCGATGAAGCCAAGGCGCGTGTACAACTTGGCGATGCCGTACAGTACGTGGTCGGCGATGTGCGCACCGGTGCGGGTGTCGAGTCGGCAGTGAAGGGGGCCGACTATGTGGTCTCGGCGCTCGGTTCGAATGTTCGCAACGACCCGGAGAACACACCCGAGCGCGTCGATTACGGGGGTGTGAAAGCACTCGCCGAGGCTTCGGCGTCATCAAAGGTCAAACATTTCGTGCTGGTGTCGTCGATGGGTGCAACGCACACCGATCACCCCCTCAATCGCATGTTTGGCAACATTCTGGTTTGGAAGAAAAAAGGCGAGGACGCGCTGCGATCCTCGGGCGTGCCGTACACCATCGTCCGTCCCGGCGGGCTGCTGGATGCACCCGGTGGTGCTGCGGGCGTCAAAGTTTTTCAGGGTGACGATTTGCGTAATCAAGGTCGTATCCCGCGCGCTGACGTGGCGACGGTTTGTCTCGAGGCGCTCGGCGACCCGGCTGCACGCAGCAAGACGTTCGAGCTGATTAGTGACAGCACGGGAACTCGTACCGATTTCGCCGTGATGTTTGCAGGACTTGCGGCCGATGCGCGCTGAGACGACTGCGCTGCAGCGCTTGCTGGTGCGTTTCTCACGAGTCGAGCCGCGCGAGACGGCAGCCGTGGTCGCGGCGTTTTGTCTATTTTTCTTTGTGCTCGGCAGCTACTTTGCCGTACGCCCAGTGCGCGAGACGGTGGCGACGCTGCTGGGACGCGATCGGGTCGCCGATCTTTGGCTTTACACTGCGCTGTTTTCGATCGCGATCGTGCCCCTTTGGGGCTGGCTCGTGGCCCGACTGCGACGCAGCTTGTTGCTGCCCATGCTCTATGGCGTAGTCGCCGTCATCCTTGCCTTCATCGGTTCGTCGATACAGGTTGACGAATCGAATCTGCAGGTTGGCACGTTTTTCTATGTATGGATCAGCGTCATCAATCTGATGCTGGTGTCGGTATTCTGGAGCTTTCTGCTCGAGATGTTCTCCGCCGAGCAGTCGAAAAGACTGTTCGGTTTCATCGCGGCAGGCGGTACCTTCGGTGCACTGGTCGGCCCACTCACCGCTCGTCTCTTGGTCGATTCGATCGGCAACTCCGGTGTGCTTTATTTGGGTACCGCAGGCTTTCTCGGCGCGATCGTTTGTCAGCGCGTGCTGATCGGCATCTGGAATCGCAAGCGCGAGGCGGACGCCGCCGCAGCCGTTGATGCAGGCAAAGAAATCAAAAGCGACGATTCGGGTCTCGGCGGCAATCCGGTTGCCGGTATTTTCATCGTGCTGCGTTCGCCTTATTTGCTCGGCATCGCCTCGTTCGTGGTGCTCTTGTCGGCCGTCAACACTTTTCTTTATTTCGAGCAGCTGCGCATCGTCAGTGAAACTTTCGAGGACACGACCCGCCGTACCGAGGTATTCGCGAATATCGATTTCATCGTGCAGTCGCTGACCATTTTTTCGCAGTTTTTTCTGACCGGTCGCATTGCATCGCGGCTGGGCGTGCGAACGCTGCTGACTTTCGTGCCGGTGATCATGTTTTTCGGTTTTCTGCTCCTCTCCATGGTCAACGTCTTTGGCATGATCGCTGCGCTGCTTATCTTGCGTCGCTGGGGTGAGTACGCCTTCATCAGGCCGGGTCGCGAAATGCTTTGGGGCTCGCTCGACACCGAATCCAAATACAAAGCCAAAAGTTTCGTCGACGTGCCGGTGTATCGCGCCGCCGATTATGTGGGGGCGCAAGCCAAGAGCGCACTCGATGCAGTAGGCGCCTCGCCGGCCGGAGCCGCGCTGGTCGGTGCGGCGCTCGCTGCCGCTTGGGCTGTCAATGGTTGGACTCTGGGTCGCAAACACGATGGTACGAGCGAGCGAGAGCCTCGCCAATGAAGCGAGCGCTGATCAAATCTTTGTTTTCACGAGCGCGCCGGGTTTCAGCCGTGTGTGGGCTTTTAGCCAGCGCATTTCTTTCGTCTGCTGTGCCGGCCGCGGAAAGTGTCACCGCAGGCCAAGAGCGAGCGGCCGCCGAGTATCTCGCTGCGGTGGCGGCGGGTGATGCGCAGGCGGTTGCTTTTGCCATCCATCCGACCGAGCTCGATCGGCTGCGCATCATGACCGTGCAAAAACTGCGCGAAGAAGCGGCACGTGGCGAATCGGCAATGCGCATGCGTCTGTTTGGCGATGCGATGCCGCTGGGGGAAATCGAGCGACTGACCAGCGTCAATTTTTTCCGCAGTCTCGCGCGACGACTGAATGTGCGTAGTCGCGTCTATGAAAAGCTCGAGGGACTGACGGCGGTGCGTGACGGCAACCAGTTGCACGTGATCGTCAAAGGCAGGCAACCGCGCGAGCGCGGGCGGGTCGAGGTCGTCGAGCTCGTCACGCTGCTTCCCTACGGCAAAGAATGGAAGGCTGCCATCGCACCGGAGCTCGAAGCGCAGATTGACGATCTCATGAGCGGGCGTATGCGCGGCACGAACACCCCAAGCAGTGGTTCGGCAGTGAGCGGGAGCGGGACGCCGGGCAGTTCGGCCGGAGGCGGCAGTTCCGTTGGCGGCGGAGGTTCCGCAGGCGGCGGCGCGGGAACGACCAGCGCAGCGGCTCCGTCGGCAACTTCACGTAATACACCCGAAATTTTGGCTTTGCTCGAACAGGCCGAAAAAGCCCTCGTCGATGGCAAGTGCGATCGCTATTACCGCGACTATCTCAGTCC
>JBJTAV010000007.1:0-17478 GCA_046091005.1 Gammaproteobacteria bacterium
CGTGATTGTGGCCTTGCCTTGGAATGCCACGGAGGCGACGCTGCGCGAGCTGCAGCTCGACGGCAAACTCATCATCGATCCCACCAATGCCATGCGCATGGGGCGCGATGGCTTGATGGAGCCTGTGGTCGACACCTCCGCAGGCGAGCGCATTCAGGCACTCGCGCCCAAGGCGACGGTGGTCAAAGCGTTCAATACCGTCGGCGCGCATGTCATGGCAGACCCTGCGGCCGCAGGGGGGGCGGTGACGATACCGGTCGCGGCAGATGACCTCGCGGCCAAACAGCGCGTGATGCAACTGGCGCGCGACTTGGGTTTCGAGACGATGGATGCAGGCCCGCTGCGTCACTCGCGCCAACTCGAGGGCATGGCCCTCATTTACATGGTCCCTTATCTCAAAGGACCGCGCGGCGAATCATTCGAGTACTACCTGCGTCGCGGCGCCGCGCCGCGCGTCAGTCAGGGCGTGCGCCCCGCCGAATAGGCCTGCACACGCTGCAGCAGCTCGAGGGGAGTGGTGAGCAGTGAGGCGAGATTTTGCTGATCTGCTGCTGCAACGCCATAGCCCCAAGTGGCCGCCAAAAAATGGAGTCCGTTGCCCTCGGCCGCCTGACGATCCTCGGCCGAGTCGCCGACCATCCAGGTTTGCGTGCTCGTCAAAGATTCGCGCTGCAGCACTTCGCGCACCAGCGCGGTTTTGTTGCGGGCCGGCGGGTCGAGGCCATCGAGCGCGTGGATGCCGCGAAAATGCGCACTCCAGCCGAGATGATCGATGATGAGCCGCGTCGGTTTGATGCGCTTGTTGGTGACGATGTAGAGCGCGCGGCCCTCGCGGGCGAGGCTCGCGAGCATGTCGCTGACGCCGGCATAGACTGCGGTTTCGCGGTAACCCGTCGTGTCGTAGTCCGAGCGGAAGGCGGCTGCGAGTCGTTCGATCAACGCGGGTTCGCCCGAGCCGGCCAGCGTCGCGAGCGTGCGGGGCAGGGGCGGCCCGATGAGGCTCGGCGACAGAGGAACGACAGGTGTCACCCCTTCGCTCTCCAGCGCGCGACCAAGACCTGTGAGGATGCTGCGCGCCGAGTCGACCAGCGTGCCGTCGAAGTCGAACAGAATCGCCCGCGGCGTCATGCGGCGGCGGCAGGTCCGTCGGTAAATTGCAGCGCGGCGAGCCGCGCATAGAGCGGGTTCGCGGCGATCAGTTCATCGTGGCGACCGCTCGCGATGATGCGGCCGTGATCCATGACAATGATGCGATCGGCCTTGAGCACCGTCGCCAAGCGGTGCGCGATGATGATGGTGGTGCGGGTTGCCATCAGTCGCTCGAGAGCCTCTTGCACCACGCGCTCGCTTTCGGCATCGAGCGCGCTCGTCGCCTCATCGAGCAACAACAACGGCGGATTTTTGAGGATGGCGCGGGCGATGGCGATGCGCTGGCGCTGACCGCCCGAGAGCCGCGTGCCGCGCTCACCGAGGAAGGTCTCATAGCCCTGTGGCAGGGCGGTGATGAAGTCATGAGCAGCCGCGGCGCGCGCCGCCGCTTCGACTTCCTCATCGGTCGCATCCGGCCGTCCGTAGCGGATGTTCTCGCGCGCGCTGGTGCCGAAGAGCACGGTATCTTGCGGGACGAGCCCGATTCTTTGACGGACCGCGAGCGGATCGGCGCGGGCGATGTCGACGTCATCGAGGATCACCTGACCGGACTGCGGGTCGTAGAACCGCAGCAGCAATTGGAAGGTGGTGCTCTTGCCCGCACCCGACGGGCCGACGAAGGCGACGGTTTCGCCCGGGGCGATCGCCAGCGTGAAGTCATCGAGCGCCGGGGTCTCGGGTCGCGAGGGGTAATGAAAACGCACGTGCTCGAAGCGCACATGACCCGCCTTGACGCCCGGTTGCACGGCGGGCAGGGGCTGCGGCTGGGCGGGCGCAACGATGGCCGGCGTCGCCTGTTGCAGTTCGACGAGGCGTTCCATGGCACCGGCTGCGCGCTGCACTTCGCTCCACATTTCGCTCAGCGAGGCGGCCGCGACACCCGCATACACCGCAAACAACAGGAACTGCACGAGCTCGCCACCCGACATTTCTTTGGAGAGTACCTGATACGCACCGAACCAGAGCACGATGGTGATCGCCGCGACCACCAGCGTGGTCGACAGCGCCGTGAGCCAGGCGCGGACGCGCGTGCGTACCACTGCCACATCGAAGGAGGCTTCGACGGCCTGATCGTAACGACGTGTATTGAGCGCCTCGAGCGTGAACGCCTGTACCGTCTGGATGGCGTTGAGTGTTTCGCCCGCGAGACCGCTGGTGTCGGCGATACGATCTTGCGACGAGCGCGACAGTTTGCGCAGCTTGCGACCCAAAGAAAGGACCGGGACGATCACTGCCGGCATCGCGATCAGCATGAGGCCGAGCAGTTCCAGGCTGGTGACTCCCATCATGACGATGGAGCCGAGCAAATTGATGGTCGAGCGCAGGGCGATCGAAATGCCGACGCCCGAGATCGATTGCACGAGCGTGGTGTCGGTGGTCAGGCGTGAGAGCACTTCGCCGGTACGCGTCACCTCAAAGAATTGAGGGTCCATGCGTATGACATTGCGATAGGTCGCGGCACGGATGTCCGCCACCACGCGCTCGCCGAGCCAAGTCACCAGATAAAAGCGCATCGCGGCGAAGGCGCCGAACAGCACCGCCACGCCGAGAAAGGCGACGAAATAGATGTTGACCGTCTCGGCGCTGCCGGCGCTCATGCCTTTGTCGACGAGCTTCGAGAGCGCGACCGGCAAGGCCAGCATGGAGCCCGAGGCGAGCAGCAAGGCCACCATGGCCCAAGCGAGTACGCCGCGGTGGGGTTTGAGGTAAGGCCACAACGAGGCCAGCGGTTTTACGGATTTGCTTTTCGGGCGTTCCGGCAGTGAAGCATCAGCCATCGGCGGATTGTAACTTGCTGCGCAGGATGAGCTTGCCCGTAGTGTGACCAGACTGTATCGCAGCCAACGCTGCATGGGCCTCATCGAAGCGATAGGTCGCCCCGATGTGCGGGCGTTCGACAATCAGCGCGAGCGTCGCGCGCATCGATTCGGGCAAGCGGTCGGCTTGCTCCCACAGCCAGATCAAATTGAAGGCCAGAAAACCGCGGTTCTGCGGAATCATTGCCAGCGGATCGAGCCGTGGGCGACGCAGATAGCGCCAAGCGAGCTTGAGAAAATTCGGTCGACGCCCACCATCCATGAAATCGGCGGCGCCATAGAGCACGTAGCGTCCTTCTGGTGCGAGGCGCTCGAAGGCAAGCCGGAAGCCCGCGCCATACACGGCATCGAGCACCACATCGAAGCCAGGTTTGCCAAGGTGCGCGAGCGCGGCATCGAGTGAAGCGGCGAGCCCGGGGCCGCGAACGGCCACGGTTGCGGGATCGAGACCGAAGCGATCGATCAGCCAATCGCGTTTACCGGCCGAGCCGACCACGGCCACCGGCGGTGCGCCGATGCGCTGCAGGGCATGCAGGGCGTTGAGTCCGACACCGCCGGCCGCCGATTGTAGGAGCACCGCGGATCCTGCTCGCGCGTTGCCCAAGGGCAGCAGCCCGTACCAAGCGGTGAGGGCTTGCACGGGATACGCTGCAGCCTCTTCGAAGGTCCAGCCCGCAGGGATCGGCCAGAGGGTCCGCGCATCGACATTCAGGTGGGTCGTGTAACCGCCGAAGCGGGTCAGCACGATGACGGCATCGCCTTCCTGCCAGCCAGTCACGCCGCTGCCCCAGCGACGGACACGCCCGGCGCACTCGAGTCCGGGGACAAAGCTGCCTTTTGGGGTGGCGGAGTAGAGCCCGAGGCAGGCAAACACATCGGCGAAATTGACGCCGATGGCTTCGACCTCCACCTGCACCTCGCCGGTTGCGGGTGGCGGCAGCGACTCTTCGATCAGCTTGAGACGGGCGAGGGATCCGGCTTGGGCGATGCGCCAAGCGCGGCGTAGCGTGTGGTCAGGCTCGGGGCTGGGCGGCATGCGCCCGAGCATACTGCGAGGGCAGGACCCTGGTGTAGCGACGGAACATGCGGGCGAAGTACGAGCCGTCGTGAAAGCCCACGGCAAAGGCAATCTCGGTCACGGGCGTATCGCCCGCCAGCAGGCGTTCGCAAGCGGCGCGGATCCGATAACGAAGCAAATATTCGCGGAAGGTGATGCCGAAGACCGCGTGAAAGCTGCGGCTGAACTGAAACCGGCTGAGTCCGCAATGGGCGGCGATATCGCGGGCGGGAAACTTCTCGTGAAAATGGTCGCGGACAAAGGCGGCCGCGTCGAGCACCCCCGAGTGCGGCGGGAGCACGTTCAGCTTGTCGGCTGAGGGTTCGGGCAATTCGATTGCGCGCGTACCCGTATGCTGTTCGGTTTCGGGCATCATCTCTACGATGCTTCTGCCAGTCATCCTGTGGTTAGTACCTTAGGTCGTTAACAGAATATTAGTGCGTGGTTGGATTGTTTTTCGTTAAATCTCGGTAATATCCGCGCAACAAAGTTTTATTTTTCCCCCAGGGCCCCGGTCGACGGGCCCGGCCGCTGTCTGCGGGAACCGCGTCGGGTCGCGCGTTGGTCGGGGTTTCGATCGGCTAAGATTCCGTCATGGAAAAGGACTATCCCGAAGCGACCAACGGGTTCGATGCGGCCTTCACCGATGCCGTGAACCTCGGCAATCAGCTCGCCGATCGCGACAAGGAGGCGGATCTCTGGGATATCGCCGATGGGCTGCTCGCCGGGGCGATTCAGTATTGGCTGTACTCACGCCAGCCCTGCAACGATCCGCGCTGTGTCGATTGCATGCCGGTGAGCACGGCCGAGGGCCGCATGGCCGAACTGCAGCGGCTGATTCGCCAGCTTTCCGAAGAGAGCGAGTACTACCACAGCCCGAACGACACCAACGTCGGCCGCGCCTGATTCAGCGCGCGACGTCCTCGAGCGCAGCTTCGAGGATGGCGAGTCCCTCGGCGAGAATGGCATCGGGCGTCGTCAGCGGCATCAGAAAGCGAATCACATTGGCGTGCACGCCGCAGGAGAGCAGCACGAGGCCGCGCCGACCTGCCGCTTGCACGAGTGCCTTGGTAAGTTCGGCGTCGGGCGCATCCGGGCGTCTATCTTTGACGAGTTCCATCGCCACCATGGCACCGAGCCCGCGGACCTCACCGATGCAGGGCCAGCGCGATTGCAGATCGATGAGCCTTGCGCGCACCGCCGCGCCGATGCGTTCGGCGCGGGCGCAGAGTTGTTCCGACTCGATCACTTCGAGCACGGCGAGCCCTGCCGCACAACCGAGCGGCGAGCCCGCGTAAGTTCCGCCGAGGCCGCCTGGCGCGGGCGAGTCCATGATTTCGGCCTTGCCGACCACGGCCGAGAGCGGCAGGCCGCCAGCAAGACTTTTGGCGAGCGTGACGAGGTCGGGTTCGACCCCTGAGTGTTCGATGGCGAACATGCGACCCGTGCGCGCGAAGCCGGTTTGCACTTCATCGATGATGAACACGATGCCATGCCGATCGCAGAGCGCGCGCAGCGCCTGCAGGAATTCGGGCGGTGCAACATAAAAGCCGCCTTCGCCCTGCACGGGCTCGACCAGGATCGCCGCCACGCGCTGCGGATCGACGTCAGCCTTGAACAGCTGTTCGAGCGCGGCCAGCGATTGCGCGACGCTGATACCGTGGTATTCGATCGGGAAGGGCGCGTGAAAAACATCGGGCAGCATCGAGCCGAAGCCCGCTTTGTAGGGCTGCACTTTGCCGGTCAGGCTCATGCAGGCGAGGGTGCGTCCATGGAAGGCACCGCCGAAGGCGATCACCGCCGAGCGCTTGGTGTGATGACGAGCGATCTTCACTGCGTTTTCGATCGCCTCGGCGCCAGTCGTCAAAAATATAGTTTTCTTTGGTCCCACCCCCGGAACGATTTCATTGAGGCGCTCGGCGAGTGCAACGTAGTTTTCGTAGGGTGTGACCTGAAAGCAAGTGTGCGACAGCTTGGCGAGTTGCGCAGCGACGGCAGCCTGCACGCGCGGGTGCAGGTGGCCGGTGTTGAGCACGGCGATGCCGCTGGCGAAGTCGATGTAGCGGCGACCCTCGACATCCCAAAGCTCTGCATTGCTCGCATGCTCGGCATAGACCTGCAGTAGGTTGCCGACGCCGCGCGGTATCGCCGCCGTGCGCCGCCGCGCAAGATCGGCGTTGGTCGGCATGATCAGCCCTTGTCGCTCGCGAGTTCGGCGGCGCGATGGATGGCGGTGCGGATGCGCTGATAGGTGCCGCAACGACAAAGATTTCCGGACATGGCCGAGTCGATGTCGGCATCGGTCGGTTTGGGCGTCTTGGCGAGCAGCGCCGCCGCCGACATGATCTGGCCCGACTGACAATAACCGCACTGCGGCACGTCGATCTCCATCCAGGCGCGTTGCACGGGGTGGCTGCGATCAGGCGAGAGACCCTCGATGGTGGTGATGCGCTGCGCCCCGACTGCGGCCACCGGGGTGACGCAGGAGCGGACAGGCTGACCATCGAGATGCACCGTGCAGGCGCCGCAGAGGGCCATGCCGCAACCGTATTTGGTGCCGGTCAGACCGATGGTGTCACGCAACACCCAGAGCAAGGGCGTTTCAGGGTCTGCACCGACTTCGACGGGTCGGCCATTGACGTTCAGCTGAATCACGGATTGCGCCTCCGGCGACGAAGATCGCCTCTGTTAGAATTTACCTCTTTTCCGACCGTTTTCCGATATTGCAGACGGGGTGAACAGGTGTCCGAGACCATACAGACAGAAGTTGTCATTATCGGCGCGGGGCCGTGCGGACTGTTTCAGGTCTTCGAACTCGGCCTGCTTGGCATGCGTGCCCACCTGCTCGACTCGCTCAAGACCCCGGGCGGGCAGTGCACCGAGCTCTATCCCGACAAGCCCATCTACGACATCCCAGCCTTGCCGGTCTGCGGTGCTCAAGAACTGGTCGATCGTCTGATGCAGCAGATCAAGCCCTTCGAGCCGGTGTTCCATCTCGGCGAGGAGGTCGTCGAGGTACGACCGCGCGAGCGTCGCTTCGATGTGGTGACCTCGGCCGGGACGCGCCTCGATGCGGGTGCGATCGTCATCGCCGCGGGTGTGGGTTCGTTTCAACCGCGTCGTCTTGGTGTGCCGGGCTGCGACCTCTTCGAGGGCACAACGCTGCACTATCGCGTCAAAGGTGCCGACGACTATCGCAACAAGCACTTGGTGATCTTTGGCGGTGGCGATTCGGCGCTCGATTGGGTAATCGAGTTCGCAGCGACGGCGCCCTCGGTCACGCTCGTGCATCGACGCAACGAGTTTCGTGCGGCGCCGGCATCGGTGGCGCGCATGCGCGAACTCGAAGCACAAGGCAAGGTGCGGTTCATCGAAGGTCTCGCCGAAGCGATGCTCACCGAGGGCGAGGCCATGACCGGTGTACGCGTCAAGGCAGCCGATGGCGTCATGCACGATCTGCGGGCCGATCATGTGTTCGCATTCTTTGGTCTGCACCCGAAGCTCGGCCCCGTCGCCGAATGGGGACTCGATCTCGAGCGCAAGGCGCTCAAAGTCGACACCGAAAAATTCCAGACCAGCGTGCCGGGTATCTTTGCCGTGGGTGACATCAACACTTACCCGGGGAAGAAAAAGCTGATTTTGTCGGGTTTTCACGAGGCCGCGCTCGCCGCCTTCGGCATTCAGTCCTGGCTCTACCCCGAGAAAAAGCAGTTCCTGCAGTACACGACCACGAGCCCGGTGATGCAGAAACGTTTGGGGGTGACGGCGTCGTGAACGTTCGCGTCGTCGATCTGCTGCGGCAGTTCGAGCTCGAACGACTCGAGGTCAATCTCTTTCGCGGCGAGAGTCGCGACATCGGCAGTCCGCAGGTCTATGGCGGGCAGGTGCTCGGTCAGGCCTTGATGGCCGCCTACCACACCATCGATGACCTCGATGTGCATTCTTTGCACGCCTATTTTTTGCGGCGCGGCGATTTCAATCGACCCATCGTCTATCAGGTGGATCGCAGCCGCGATGGGCACTCGTTCTCATCGAGACGGGTGATCGCGTTGCAGAACGGCGAACAGATCTTCACTTGTGCCGCGTCGTTCCAACGCAGCGAGCAGGGGCTCGATCATCAATCGACCATGCCCGAGGTGCCGGCGCCCGAGACGCTGCCGGACTGGAGTCGGCCGACGCCCGAGGTAGCGGCACGACTACCGGATTTGCTGCGTCGCATGCTGATGCGCGAACGGCCCATCGAGTTGCGGCCCATCGAGCCGATCGATTATCTGAACCGGCGTTCCGGACCGGCGCTTGAGCGGGTGTGGTTTCGCATCCCCGAGACTGTGGCGGACGATGATCGATTGCATCGCTGCCTGCTCGCCTACATGTCCGACTTCAATCTGCTCGCCGCCGCCACCCGGCCGCATCAAGAGAGTTTCTCCATCGGCGATCTCGTGATGGCGAGCATCGATCATGCGCTGTGGTTTCACCGGCCGTTTCGGGCGGATCAGTGGTTGCTCTACGACGTGGAGAGCACCAGCGCCTCGGGGGGGCGTGGCTTCTCGCGCGGCAGCATCTACAGCCGTGATGGCCGACTGGTGGCAAGCGCTGCGCAGGAAGGGCTGATCCGGGTGCGCCGACCCGAGGCTTGAGTTAAAAATAGGCGCCGTTAGAAAGTGTTTGGCCTTGAGATTTTTGGGATTTAGAGATGAGCAGGACAACCAAGATTTCATTAGGTGTCAAAGTGATGGTAGCGCTCACCGCCGCGCTCTCCGCGAGTCTCGTGCCGGGGCTGGCGCTTGCGCAGGGGCAGGGACAGGCGCAGGGGCAGGCGACGGTGCCCGCTGATCAAAGCGCCGAGTTCAAGCGCGGGCGACTGCTCTATATCCAGTGTCGCGCCTGTCACGACCTGCAGCCGAGCCCAGTCGCAAAAGTGGGCCCCAACCTCGCCGGAATCATGGGTCGCAGCGCAGGCAAGGCAGCGGATTTTGCGTATTCGCCGGCGCTCAAGTCAGCGACACTGGTGTGGGACAAGGCGACGCTGGATCGCTGGTTGGAAAAACCGAGTGCGCTGGCGCCGGGTAACACCATGGCCTTTGCGGGCATTGCCAACCCCGCCGACCGGGCAGCACTGATTCGTTACATCGAGAGCGAAAGCGCGCTGCGCTGAGCGCGGCCCTTCAACGTAGTTTCGCGAGTTCCTCGCGCAGCACGGCATTGAACCCAGCCGGCTCTTCCATCATCAAAAAATGGCCGGTGCCGCTGACCACGCGCAATCTGAAGTTCGAGTTGATTGCGCGCAGTCGGCTTTCATCGGTGACCGTCAGATCCGAGTTGATGGCGATCACCGGAATGCCGAGCTCACGCAGGGCGGTCGTACCATCCCAGGCATTGAGACCACGGATGGCAGCGATACCGACTCGCGGGTTGCCGGCGGCCATGTCTTCGACGATCCAGCGTTTGGGTTCGGGTTTGGCGTCGGGCCGGAAAAAACTGCGTTCGACGAACATGCGCGTTGTGCCCACGAAATCTTTTTCAAAGAAAGCGAAACGTGCAGCCGTCTCGGCGGCAGGCGCGGGCGGCGCACCGATGGAGGCAAAAGTGTCGGCACCGATCACCGCGCGAACGCGCGAGCCCAGCAGGCGCGCCGCCTCCACCGACACCGGGCCGCCCATCGAGTGACCGATGAGAATGACGGGCGCCGGGGTCGGGAGCGATTCAATCACGCGTTTGACGTCTTCGCCGAAGCTGCGCATCGAATAGTCATCACGCCCATCGCTTGAAGACCCGTGCCCCGCAAGATCTAGTGTCAGCACAGCATGCTCGGGCGTCAGTGCGGCGATTTGTTCGCGCCAATACGTGGCGTCGCAGGACCAGCCGTGTACCAGCACGAGGAGCGGCTTCCCGGCGTTCGGTGAGCCGTAGAGTCGGTAGTGGAGGGTGACTTCGGCGGCGCCGGTCGCGGTGCCGGTGATGGAGGGCACGTGATGTTGGGGCACGGGAGTCTCCGCAGCCATGGCTTTGGACATGGCAAAGAGGGCAGTCAATGCAGCAATGAGCAATTTGGTTTTCATGTCAGGCCTCCACCAGCATCCACTGATAGCCATCCGGAGCAAAGAATGTGCAGCTGCGACGACCGAATTCGTCGGCCTGTACCGCGCTGAGCCCCGTCGCCTTCGAGGCCGCAACGCGGCTGTGCATCCGTTCGAGGTCATCGACCCGCCAGCAATAAAGGCTGTAGCCGAGACAGCCGGCGCGTGAGCGATCGAGCCTGTGCTCTATCTTGGCATTGGCCACGAACCGGACGCACTTCAGCTTGCCCGAACGTCGTTCCGCGAGTGCGTGGCCCGACGAGGGATCGTCGAAGTCGACCATGTGAAAGCCTTCGCCGGGCTCGAGACCAAAGATTCGCCGTGATCCGGTGGCGTTTTCGTAGGGTGTGTGCTCATCCAGCATGCGCTTCAGTCCCAGCACGCCGTCATAGAAGTCGAGTACCTGCGGATCGTCATCGGCAATCATCAGCCCGAAGTGCGTGTGCTGGCTGGTCTGCAGCAGACTCGCCGGGTCGACCTGCCCATAAAGCGGGCTTTGGTAGCCGAAGCGTTCAAAGAAAACCTGTCGGTAGTGTGGCTGCAGCAGCACCATTTCGCGTACGCCAACGATGGGATCGCGAAAGGCTGTCGCGGCGCGCGTGCCGCTGACTTCGCCGATGACCGCGAGCAGCGGTTCGATGAGCGTGAGGGCTTGCCCTGCCTGACGCGCGCGCTCGGCATGGTTGACGATATTGAACGCGCTGGCAGTGACGCGTACGCCCCAGCGTGAGCCGACGCAGCGCAGGTTCTCGCCCAAGCCGAGTCCGTCATTGAGCGGATGCTCCCACTGCATCAGGCGAACGAGTCCGTGATCGGCTTGCTGATGCAGCAGACGCAGCGAGCGCACCGCGGAGTCGACGCCGTAAAGCGCGCGTGCTGCACTCGCATCGAGTTCACCGCGCTCGCCCGGTCGGCAACCATAGGCAGCAAAATCCGCCTGAGCGATCTGCAGATCGGGCACGCCGACACAGACCTCGTGCAGGCCGCCGACGCAGCTTGCCGCGGGCGTGTCGGCGGGTCTGGCGTGAGTTTGAGCGCTGTTGGGCTGATCCGGCGATGACATCACAGGGCTTCCAACAACTCGATCTCGTGACCATCAGGATCGGTGATCATGGCAAGACGGCGTCCGCCCGGGCGCAACGCAGCGGGTCGCTGCAGCACCTGAACGCCGGCGGTCGCGAGTCGATCGATGCAGGCATCAATACCGCTCACGGCAATGCCGATATGGCCACGCAGCGACGACTCCGCGGGGGCTACGGTCGACAGATTGTGATTGCGCGCGGGCTCGTGCCAAAGCTCAAGCTGCATTGCGCTGCCATCGCTGCCTGAGCCATTTTCTGCGCCTATGAAAACAAGCGTCCGCATGGGTGTCGTCAGTTCTATGCGACGCAGCTCCACCAGCGAAAAGTGTTCGCGATAGAACGCCAGCGAACGCGCGAGATCGCTGACTGGCAGCATCGCGTGCAGCAACTGGGGTCGCGAATCAGCGGGCACGCAGAACCTTGCCCGGGTTCATGATGCCGTGCGGATCGAAGGCGTGCTTGATGGCCTGCATCAGCTCAAGCTCGAGCGGCGGCGCATAGCGCTCGAGTTCTTCGACTTTGTGGCGTCCGATGCCGTGCTCTGCGCTGAAACTGCCGCCCATTTCTTTGACGAGGTCATGCAGCGTACGCCGAATCTCCTGCTCGCGTGCGGCAAGGCGGCCTGCCGTGCCGGCAGCACCCGGGTTCGACTGATTGAGATTGAAGTGCAGATTGCCATCGCCGACATGGCCGTAGCACACGAGATAGCCTTCGGCGACTTCGCGCGCAAGCCAGCCGCTCGCCCGTTCAATGAATTCGGGCAGGCGATTGATGGGTAGTGATACGTCGTGCTTCAGGCTAGGGCCGTCGCGTCGCTGCGCTTCGGGGATGTTTTCGCGCAGAAACCAGAACTCTTGCCGCTCGCGCTCGCTCTGGGCGATCACGGCATCGGTGACGAGGCCGGCCTCGAGCGCCGATCCAAGGGCTTCTTCGAGCCGCTCGTTGAGTGGCTCGGCAGCGGCTGCACTCGTGATTTCGCAGAGCACGTACCACGGCGAGCCCAACGATAGTGGCGCACGGCTGCCCGGCAGATGACGTTGCAGCAGATCGATGGCGATGGCCGGAATGAGCTCGAATGAGCTGACGAGATCGCCGCAGTGTTCACGCAGCTGGGCGAGCAGGGCGACCGCCGCTGCGGGGTCAGGGATTGCCGTGAAGCCGCAGCCCACCGTACGCGGTGCCGGAAAAAGTTTGAGGCTGGCGGCAGTGATCACGCCCAGCGTGCCCTCGGCGCCGATGAACAGATTTCTCAAATCGTAGCCGGTGTTGTCCTTGCGCAGTGCACCCAAGGTCGAGAGTACGCGGCCGTCGGCGAGCACGACCTCGAGTCCGAGCACGAGATCGCGGGCCATGCCATAGCGCACGACGTTGACGCCGCCGGCATTGGTCGAGAGATTGCCGCCAATGTGACAGCTGCCCTCGGCGCCCAGGCTCAAAGGAAAGAACCGACCGGCTTCGGCGGCTGCTTTTTGCACGTCGGCAAGAATGCAGCCGGCTTCGACCAGCATCGAATTATTGAGCGGCTGCACGTCACGGATGGCATTCAGGCGTCGCAACGAGAGTACGAGTTGGCGACCGCTCTCGTCGGGTGCCGTTCCGCCGCAGTACGACGTATTGCCGCCCTGCGGTACCACGCCGATACGCAACGCATTGCAGAATGCGAGCAATTGCGAGACTTCTTCCGTGCTGTGCGGCAAGGCGAGCGCGAGCGCTTTGCCGCGGTAGAGCTGACGGTGATCGACACTGACGGCGGCGAGCTGCTGCGGATCGGTGACGATGACCGACGTACCGAAGCGCGCGATGAGTTGCTGCAGCGGCGAGGCTGCTCCGCCCGGCATCATGTCGCGAGCGCCGGTGACGGCAGGCGACAGTCCGGCTTGGTGAGCAGCAGTTGCACATCGCCGAGCTGCCGCTCGGCAAAGCCGCCCTCGCAGTAGCAAAGATAGAACTCCCAAAGGCGGACGAAGGACTCCGGGTAGCCGAGCGCACGCACCTTCGGCAGCTGGTCAAAGAAATTGCGCCGCCATTCGCGCAAGGTGCGGGCGTAATGCGGGCCGATGTCCTCGAGGCCGAAAATCTTGAGATCGGTTGCGCGGGTCAGCGAGCGGCTGATGGTCTCGACGCTCGGGATGAAACTGCCCGGAAAGATGAAACGCTGGATGTAGTCGACCGACTTGCTCGCCTGCTCGTAAAACTGGTCTTGAATGGTGATGGCCTGCAGCAGCATTGCGCCATGCGGCTCGAGAAGTGATGAGCACTTGGCAAGGTAGGTGTCGAGATACTCGGCGCCCACGGCTTCGATCATCTCGATCGAAAACGCCTTGTCATAGCGACCTTTCAGATCGCGGTAATCCTCGAGCAGCAAAGTGATGCGATCACCGAGCCCAGCGCGGGCGATTTTGTCGCGGGCATAGTCGTGTTGCTCGCGCGAGATCGTGGTGGTCGTGACGTGGCAGCCGTAACGAGACGCTGCATGGATGGCAAGACCGCCCCAGCCGGTGCCGATCTCGACCACGCGATCCTGAGCCTGAAGCTGCAGTTTTCGGCAGACGGCGTCGAACTTGGCGATCGAGGCTTGCTCCAAGGTCGTGTTGTCATTGGCAAAGATGCCGCAGGAATAAGCCATCGTCGGGTCGAGCATGCTCTCGTAGAGCGCATTGCCGAGGTCATAATGCGCGGCAATATTGCGGGCGCTGCCGTGGCGACTGTTGCTGTTGAGAAAGTGGAATATTTTGAGCAGTGGCCGACTGACGAGCGCCCAGCGGCTGTCCATGCCGTTCATCATGTCGCGATTGGCGACGAACAGGCGCACGAGGCCGGTCAGATCGTCGCAGCGCCACAGTCCGCGGATGTAGGCCTCGCCTGCGCCAACCGTGCCGCCGAAGGCTGCGTCCGCATAAAGCTGCGGATGATCGATCTGCAGCGTGACCGCGAGATCGAGGCGCGGTGTGCGCTTGCCGAAACGGTGACGCTGCCCGTCCCACTCGATGATCTGCAATTCGCCATGTTGCAGCGTTGCGAACTGACCGAGCAGCAGTTTTCGGCCGAGCGCGGCGAGGGGCGAGGGTCGACCGGCGCCGGCTCCGCGCAAGGCTCCGGCGTCGCGCCAGGCGTCCATGGCCGCGGTGGGAATGATCGATGGTTTCTCGCTGCGTTCGCTCATGACACCCTCGTCAACTCGCAAGCTTATCGGGGTGAGTGAAAAACGGCGTGCGCTTGAGCAACAGCACCAGCGCCTGCCAGTAAATGAGAGCAGATACTTTGAACGTGATCAACGGAAACGCCAGCAGCGCGCGTCCCAGCGAGCGAGCGGTCAGAGGTTCGCGGTGCAGGGTGAGCGTCGCGTCAAACTGCGCGAGGCCGTCTTTCCAGTTTTCCATGTGGACGTGGAGTGTGTCGCCGGGTTCGGAAAAGCGCCAGTCGTAGCGCATGTCCATGGGCAGGAAGGGCGAGACGTGAAAGGCCTTCTCGAACTGCCAACGCATGACTTGCGCTCCCACCCGCTCGGCCTTGTCGACCTCGAGCACATAAGCGTGCCGCTCATCCCAAGGTGTATTGGTGATCTCGGCCACGACGGTTTCGAGCCGCTCATCGTTGGCATCAAAGATGTAGTAGAAGCTCACGGGATTGAAGTTGTAACCGAACTGCCGCAAGTGGGTCAGCAGGCGGATCGGTCCGGTCGGGCGCTTGCCGGTGCTGTCTTCGACTCGATCGCGCACGGCAGTATCGAGGGACGTGCGCGGATCACCCAAGAAATCGGCGCGACGAAACCAGGCAAGCGCCGGTTTGCGTATCGACCAGAACCAACGATTGCGGAACAGCGCCGGCAGCTCGGCCAAATCGAGATACGTCAGGAAGATGCGGTAGCGAAATTCATTGCGGCGCGGCCCGAAGCGCCGGTGGCGGATATGCCCGCGATAGAGACAGCTCGCGCTCATCGCGACCTCTCGTGCAAGCTGCGACGCACGGGTTCGAGCAGTGGGGCAGGGGGCGGCGCTGTGCCGGTTGCGCGCGCGAAATCTTCGAGCGCCCAGAGTCCGCTCACGACCCCATCCTCGTGAAAGCCATAGCGCCAATAGGCGCCGCAATAATGGGTACGACGCACACCGCTGATCTCGCGGCGACGTCCCTGCGCGGTGACCGCCGCGGGTGTGTAAACGGGGTGATGGTAGGTGTAGCGACCCAGCACCTTCGCGGGGTCGATCGCGGCCGCGCGATTGAGCGTGACCATGAAGGTCACGTCGGCGTCGATCGCTTGCAGCACGTTCATGTCGTAGGTGAGCGCGACACGCCCGCTGTCGGGGTTGAGCAGGTGGTAGTTCCACGCGGCTCGAGCCAACCGGGCGCGCGGCAGCATCGTCTGATCGGTGTGCAACACGGCGTCATTTTCCTGATAGGGAAACGCACCGAGAATTTGCTGCTCGATCTCGCTCGGATCTTCGAGCATCGCGAGCGCCTGATCGCTGTGGCAGGCAAAGAACACCTGATCGAAGCGCTCATCGCCCGCGCGGCTGCCGATCCACACGCCCTCTTCGCTGCGACGGACCCGCTGCACCGGCGTCGAAAGGCGGATGCAGTCGCCAAAATTGGCGGTCAGGCGGCGGGCATATTCGCGCGAGCCGCCCCTGACCGTGCGCCAGGTTGGACGATCATCCACATTCAAAAAGCCGTGCCGATCAAAGAAATCGACAAAGAAGCGCGCCGGAAACTCGAGCATGCCGCGACCGGTGGCCGACCAGATCGCCCGCCCCATGGGGATGATGTATTGCTCGATGAAGGCGCGTGAATAGCCGCCTCTTGCGAGATAGTCACCGAGCGTGAGCGCGCCCTGCGGGTCGGGATGACCAGCGATCGTCGGCGGTGCGAGCAGTTCTTTTGCCCGACCATTGAAGCGCAGGATGTCCGCAATCATGCGCAGGAAGCGCGGGTTGAGCAGATTGCGACGCTGGGCGAACAAGGAATTGACTGAGGTGCCGTTGTACTCGAGACCGCTGCGCTCGCAGCGCAGCGAGAAGCTCATGTTCGAGAACTGCCAGGGTACGCCCAGCGCTTCGAGCAGCGCGATGAAGTTCGGATAGGTCCAATCATTGAAGACAATGAACCCGGTATCGATGGCGTACCGTCGACCCGCATATTCGACATCTTTGGTAGCCGTGTGGCCGCCGACATAATCATTGGCTTCGAACAGCACCAGTTCGTGACGATCACGCAAGTGCCAAGCCGCCGTGAGGCCGGCAATTCCGGTTCCGATGATGGCGATGCGACTCACGTCAGGAATGGAGACCGTTGCGCTCGCCGGCGATCGTTCAGGCGATGCGCCGCGGCGAGTGGTCGCGGATCGCGACCGGCACCGGTTTGAGATCCCAGATGATACCGAGCCACGACATGACTTTGAGCAGGTAGTAGGTGATGTCGACTTCCCACCAATAGAAACCTTGGCGGGTGGAACTCGGGAAGTGGTGGTGGTTGTTGTGCCAGCCTTCGCCAAGCGTGATCAGGGCCAGCAGCCAGTTGTTGCGACTCGCATCGCCGGTGCGATAGCGCTGACGACCGAAGACATGCGAGAGCGAATTGATGGTGTAGGTGCCGTGGTAACAGGCCACGGTGGAGATGAAAAAGCCCCAGACCAGCATCTGCCCGCCGCTGGTGCCGAGGTCGGGCGCCACGCGCTCGAGCAGCGCACCCAGCCCGAACATGCCGACGGCGAGCGCCACCGGGATCAGGATGTCGAAACGATCGAGCCAACGCAGTTCGGGAAACTGCAGCAGGTCGCGCACGCGACGCAGGTCGGGACGGAAGCCGCGCGCAGTCAGGAACCAGCCCATGTGCGAACGCAGGAAGCCATGTTGCACCGGCGAGTGGGCGTCTTCGGGTTTGTCGGAGTGCGCATGGTGATGTCGATGATGAGCCGCCCACCACAGCGGTCCGCGCTGCACGGCCGAAGCACCGAGCAGACCAAAGATGAACTGTCCCGCCCGCGAAGTTTTGAACGAGCGATGCGAGAAATAGCGATGGTAAAAACCCGTGATCGCAAACATGCGCACGAGATAGGCGATGACGGCAACGGTGACGGCGATCGGACTCCAGCCCACCCAGATGACGCCCAAGCAGGTGGCATGAACGGCTATGAAGGGCAGGATGCGCGCCCACTCCACCCGATCCGGAATCTCCGGTAACGGGGCGCCGTCGGCCGGGGCAGTCAGCGGACCGGTGTCGAACCAGTTGATGAAGGCGTGCAGCCAGCGGCGCCAGAAGGGAAGGGCTTGCTCAGTCATGTGTCCAAAACTCTTGACAGT
>JBJTAV010000008.1:0-2793 GCA_046091005.1 Gammaproteobacteria bacterium
CGCACAGCTCGGCGAACAGACGTTCGGCCTTGGCGGGCTCGGCGGCGGTGCTAAAACCCGGCCGATTTCCCTTGCGCGTATCGGCGGCGAGGGTGAACTGCGGCACCAGCAGCAAGCCACCACCGGTGTCGCTCAGTGAAAGGTTCATGCGGCCTTCGGCATCGGCAAATACCCGGTAGGCGAGCAGGCGCTCGAGTAACCGCTGCGCGGTCTGTTCATCATCTGCCGGACGAACGCCAACCAAGGCGAGCAATCCCGGTCCGATGGCGCCAATACGCTCGCCCGCGACGCTGACGCTCGCTTCGGTGACGCGTTGGATGAGGGCGATCATGCAATCCCTGATTGGTGGCAATTCAGGCGCCGAAACCTTAACATCGCGGCCTGTTTTTCGCTTGATATGGGTTCTGGGGGTTACGGTGTCGAAGTTCCTCGTGGCGCTTTCCTTGGTTGCGGCGTTGGCCGCTCCGTCCGCGTTCGCCCAGTCCGAAGGTAACGCCGAGCGTGGCGCGAAGCTCGCGTACACCTGCCTCGGTTGCCACGGCATCCCGAACTACCGCAATGCCTACCCCGCCTACAGCGTGCCGAAGCTGCGGGGTCAGCATCCCGATTATTTGCTGATCGCGCTGCAGGCCTACCGCAGCGGCGAGCGCAGTCACGCCACCATGCACGCCAACGTGGCCAACTGGACCGATACCGAGCTCGCCGACATGGCGGCCTTCCTCGCCGGTCCGGCGGTGCAGCCGGCCTCGTCCGCGAAGCCTGTGGGCAAGGCGCCCGAGGCGGCGCAGACCTGCGTCGCCTGCCACGGCAGCGATGGCGTCGGTATCACGCCGCAATACCCGACGCTCGCGGGCCAGCACCCTGACTATCTCGTGCGCGCGCTCACTGATTACAAGCGCGGCGGTCGCAAGAACGCCATCATGGCGGGCTTTGCTGCGCAGCTTTCGGCGGCAGACATCAAGGCGCTTGCTGCCTACTACGCGGCACAGCGCCCAGGTCTCGAGACCGCGAAGCGTCCGGCGCCGGCTATGGCGAAGCGCTAAACCGCTCCAGAAAAGTCGCGGCGGTTTTCAAATAAAAGTCGCGATTGTTTTTCTTGCGGAATCCGTGACCTTCATCTTTGGCCGCGAGGTACCAAACCTCGCCGGCCTGTTCGCGCACTTTTTTGACCAGCTGCTCGCTTTCCGAGGCCGGTACGCGCGGATCGTTGAGGCCTTGCACCACAAGCAAGGGTCGTCGGATGGCGCTGGCGCGCTCCAACGGTGAAATCCGCCGCAGAAAGGCGCGCATCGAGGGATCGCGTTCATCGCCATACTCGACGCGGCGCAGATCGCGGCGATAGCCCGCGGTGTTGGTGAGAAAAGTCACGAAGTTGCTGATGCCCACGACGTCGATGCCGCCTTGCAGACGGTCGCCATAGGCGATCAGCGAGGCGAGCACCATGTAGCCGCCGTAAGAGCCGCCCATCACCACCACGCGATTGGCATCGAGATCAGGTTGCGCCGCGATCCACACCAGCAACGAGCCGATGTCGCGCACCGAGTCTTCGCGCAGTCGACCGTTATCGAGCATCGTGTAGCTACGGCCATAGCCGGTCGAGCCGCGCACATTGGGTTGGATCACGGCATAGCCGAGCTCGGCGGTCAGGTATTGCAGGAAGGGGCTGTAGCCCGGTCGCGACTGACCCTCGGGTCCACCGTGAATGTCGATGACTACCGGGTGACGTCCGGCTTTCGCAGGTTTTTGGATGAGGGCGGGGATACGCCGTGGAGCGCCACTGACCCGATCCCAAGTCGGATAACGAAACACCTGCATGGGTGACAGACGCGCAGGATCAACGAGACCCATTTCGCTGCTCGTCCACCGCGTTGCCTGATCACTCTCGATTTCATAGGTCCACACGTCGCGCGGTGACGTCGGTGTCTCGACCGTCATGCCGAGCTTCGTGCCCTGACGATCGAAGCGCAGGTTGTAGAGGATGCCCTGCGGCACACCTTTGGCCGTGCGCGTGGTGCCCGCGCCGAGGTCGGCGATACGCAATTCACTGAAGCCATCGACGTTGGCGACATAGGCCAACCAGTGACCATCGCTGCTGACTTCGAAGTCGTCGATGTCCCAAGGCAGATCGGCGGTCAAAGTGCGCAGACTGCCGTCCATCAAATCGATGTACCGAAGATGACGAAACTCTCCGCCAAGATCCGCGCTGAGCCAGACGCCGCGGCCATCGGCCGCGAAGCGCGCACTGCCGATACCGGTTTGCGGCGAGGGTTTGGCGGGATCACCTGAGAGAGAAACGGCCTTGAATGCGCCGCTCGCGATTTCAGCGACATACAAAGTGGCATCGGTCACCGATCGATAATCGAGCAGCAATAATCTTTGACCATCGGGTGACCAGTCGAGTGGTGTCCAGGTCTGTCCCTGCGAGGCGATCACGAGTCGCGGCGCGGCACTCGTGGCCACATCGACCAGGTAGACATCCTGATTCACGCCGTTGCGTGCATTGCCCTGGAAGGCGACGTACCGACCGTCGCGCGACCACAGCGCACCGCCGTGCCGCGATTGCCCGTCGGTGAGCCGACGAACCTGGTTCGTGTCGAGATCCTGCAAATAGAGCTGCGCATTTTCATTGCCGCCCCGATCTCGGGAGAACAGCATTCGACGCGGTGTCGAGGCCGGGCTTGCACTCGCGCCACCGGCAGGGTCGATGTCGAAAGTCAGCTGTCTGCGATCAGCGCCGGGTTTGGCGACGTGGTGTACTTGATCGGCATCGCCGAAACGCGTGGTGATGAGGAT
>JBJTAV010000009.1:0-30970 GCA_046091005.1 Gammaproteobacteria bacterium
GCAGATGACGCGAGATGTTTTCGACGGCGACGATGGAATCGTCGACCAACAGACCGAGTGCCACCACGAATCCGGCGATCGACAACTGGTTGAGCGAATAGCCGAGGAAATACAGGACGGTCAAACCGAAGGCCAGCGACAGCGGAATCGAAATCATGACGATGGTCGCTGCACGCAAGCCGAGGGGCAGCAGCGTGAGCAGCACGAGTCCGATCGCGATCATGAAGTCGATATAAAGACGACTCAGGCGCTTTTCGACGTTGATCGATTGATCAAAGCCAAGCTCGAGCGTAACGCGCTGCGGCAAACCCGACTGATAGCGCTCGACCGCCTTGTCGATATCGCGGCGCACTTCGAGAATATTTTGACCTTCCTTCATGTTGGCTGTCACGAAGACGGCACGACGACCATTGTGGCGACCCAGATGACCCCACTGGCCTTCATCCCAGCGCACTTCGGCGACATCGCGCAGCCGTACCGTACGACCCTCCACGGCGCTGATGACGGTATCGCGGATCTGCTCGAGGTTTTCATAGGCGCCGGTGGTCTTTACCGAAAAGCTGCGTGGTCCGATGTCGACCACACCCGCCGGGATATTGGCGTTCTCGCTTTCGAGTGCCTGGATGAGTCGAGTGGGCGGAATACGCAGATCCGCGAGCCGTCGACTGTCGACTTCGATCCGCAATTCCCGCGGCGGATAAGCCCAGCTCTCGGAGGTGCGTATGCCCGGCACCCCTTTGAGCGCATCTTTGAGCACGCGCGCATGATTTTGCAGCTCGCGATACGGGGCGTCGTCAGACACCAGAGCGTACTGCACGATGTTGACGAGGCCCGGGCTGAACTTGCGGATGCGGATCTCGCGTACCTCGGCGGGAAAGCCCGGTCGCAATGAGTTGAGTTCGCGGACGATTTCTTCGTACCTGCGATCGGGATCGGTATGCGCCTGAAACTCGATGATGGTGAACGCCACGCCATCGGCAACGATGCTCTCGAGCTGCTTGACGTCGTCGAGCTCGGCCAGACGATCTTCGAGTGGCTTCGAAATCAGCCGCTCGAGATCTTTGGGGTCGCCGCCCGGCATGATCGAGGTGATCTCGAAACCGGAGATCTTGAACGAAGGGTCTTCTTCGCGTGGCACCGAAATAAAGCTGTAGAGACCGAGCGCCACCAGACAGAAGAACACCACCAGCGTGAACTGGTAGCGTCGAATCGGAAACTCGAGAATCGGCGTGGCCATCGATGTTGTTCCTGCGCGAGGACGCGATCAGCGCGCCGCTGCGGTTCCCGCTGAGGTTTTTCCCGCCGGATTCTCGGGCGCACGAATCTTCTCACCATCGACCAGATACAACGCACCCTCGGTGACCACGCGCTCACCCGGCTTGATGCCACTCTCGAGCGCCGCATGCTCATCATCGAGAAAGCGCAGCTGCACCGCACGTTTGCGGGCGATGTCACCCTCGACGACGAACACGCTGGCGGTTCGTCCGTCGCCTTCAACGATTGCCGCGATCGGTACATAAGCGAGCGATGCCTCGCCGTTGTGCGAGGGCAGGAGGCGTATTCGGGCCACGAGTCCGCTGGCGAGCCGTATGCCGGCTTGGGGCTCCAAGCGAATCTGCGCCGGAAACAAACCGTTTCGTGGGTCGGCTGCAGAAGACACCTCGCTGACCAATCCGCGCAATTCACGGCCCGGGTAAGCATCGAGCGCGATCGTCGCGGCATCGCCCGTCGCAATCTTGACGATGTCACGATCCGAGAGTGCAAGACGCACCACATAACCGCGATCCGCACTACCGAGAATGATCACGGGTTGACCCGGGGGCACGAGCTCGCGCTCTTCCACGAGCTTGCGCAGCACAACGCCATCGCGTGGCGCGGTGATGCGTGAGTAACCGAGGTTGAAGCGCGCTGCATCGCGCGCAGCACGCGCGATCGAGGCCTGCGTACGCAGATTCTGCAAGGCTTCGAGGCTGATGACCTGATCTGCTGCCAACCGCTCGCCACGCTCGAGATCGCGTTCTGCCTTTTGCGCGAGCTGTATCGCTTGCTCGGCTTGCGCCGCGATCTCCGTCAGTTCGAGTTCGGCAAGCAGCGCCCCTTTGCGTACCGCTTCGCCCTCTTGCACGGCAATCTGCCGCACGATGCCGCCGGTTTTGAAAGACAAGCGCATTTCATCGCGCGAGCCAACCAGGCCGTTGGCTTCGATGACTGCGAGCGGTGGACCGCTGCTCGCAACGGCCACATTCACCGGCGTACCGGTTTTCGCAGCGGCATTACCCGCGTCTTTGCTGCAAGCAGCCAGCACACTGAATGCGAACAGTGATGCGATGAGCTTGAGCGGCGTCGTCATCGATGATGACGAATGAACGAAACGTTTCACGGCAGCGTGGCTCCGGTGGCGTAATCGAGTTCAGCCTGGCGCGCGAGAACTTCGAAGCGCACGGCATTGAGATTGAGTTCGGCAGCGGTCAGCGAGGTACGGGCGTCAAGAAATTCCACCTGACTGATCACGCCCTCGTCACGTTTGCGTCCGGCGATCCGGAACACCGCTCGCGCTGCTGCGGCGCGGGCTTCGGCAGTACGCAGCGAAGCTTCACTCGTCTGCAGTCGATCGAGTGTTTGTTGAACTTCTAGCTGAATTTGTTGACTGACTTGCTCGCGTTGCAGCTCGGCTTGTTGCTGCGCCACTCTGGCCTGACGGACCTCGGCACGACGTGTCCCGCCGTCGAATAGTGTCCAATTGAGCAGCACGGATACCGTCGCAAAATTACGACCACTTCCGAAGGCGTATTCCTCGCCCTGCGTGCCCCCATCAATACCCAGTGCCAAGGTTGGTTTGCGTGCCGCGCGGGTTGCATCAACGCGCGCACCTGCCGCGCGCACTGCGCGATCCACTTGACCGTATTCAGGGCGTTTGTTTGCGGCGGCCGCGCGCAGTGCAGCGAGATCGGCAACCGTGCGCGATACCTCAGCCTGAGTCTCAGCCGCTTCGAGCGGGGTCTCGAGCGGACGATTGAGCAAAAAATTGACGTAGCTCTGGAGCTGCTCGCGGACATTCGAGGCTTCGGTGAGTTGCTGCTCGACGGCGAGCAGCTCGGCCTGCGCTCGCAGCACCTGGTCCTGGGTCACTTTGCCGTTGCGGAACAGCGATTCATTGATCCGCAGGTTTTCGGCAAGCAGCGCCCGACTGGCGTCGATCAGTCGCGCGCTGCGGCTTGCCCGCAACCAATCGAGATAGCCCACGGTGATATCGCGACGCAATCGGTTGCTGACCGCGAGACGCGCGAATTCATTGGCTTCGAGCAGAGATCTTTGAGCGCGCACGGCTGCCGGTATCGCCGGGGCATAGAGCGGCTGCCGTACCGAGATTCGGGTGTCCTGTTCACGCTCGCGCTGCAGCAAGAAGCGCGGATCCTCGATCAAGCCGAATCGCGGTGGCTTGCCACTGGTCGCCAGCAATTCGTTGAGCGTGAGATAGATCGGATTCAGGGCAGAGCCCAAGGGCAAAGAGACTTCACGCCCACCTTCGGAACGCGTGTAGCGCGCGCCGAGCGTCGCTTCGGGAAAGAACCGACCCCGAGCAGCATCGAGCGCAGCCTCGCTGCGTTCCACTTCGAGCGTCGCGGACTGCAACGCCAGATTCGAGCCGAGGCCGAGCTTCACATAGTCTTCGATGACCGCAGGCACCGGACGCAGCGCAGAATCGTCGATTGCGGCCGAGGCTTCGCGAGTCGGACCGGTCTGGGCAAAGGCTGAAGCTGCGAGGAGCGGCAGCGCGAGCAGTCGAAGCAGAAATTCGGGGTGAGATCGCATGGTCAGCTGCCGCTGCGCAAATCGGTCGATGACATTGCATCGATCGCAAAGCGGAAGGCCTGCTCGATGAGCTGCTCGGCGCTGATGCCCGCGCGTTGCAGGCCGCCGATCTTGCGCACTGTGAGCTGAATGATGCCGTGCATCAAACCCCACAATGTGAAGCCGAGCAGCACCGGATCACCTATTTCTTTGCGGATCGAGCCGTCACGCACGCCGGTGTTGATGGCGGCGGTCAGCATGGTATGCGGACGCTCACCGATGCTCAAAAATTGCTCGTAGGCGGGGTCGAGTTCACCACTCGGCGAATGCGCTTCGAAGTGCGCGAGGACATCGAAGCGCACCGGAAATTCTTTGGCGAACGCCACGTAGGCACGCCCGCAGGCCTCGACCTGCGCCCTGCCGCAGGTCGGCTGGGAGATGATCGCCGAGAAGTGCTCGGCCAACTGTTCGAGCGCACGAATGGAGATGGCGATCAGCAGGTCGGATTTATCGTGGAAATAGACGTAGACCAAGGCGCGTGACAGCCGTGCTTTGCGGGCGACCTGATCCATGGTCATCGCCTCCATACCCACCACGGCGGCGACGGCCTCGGCCGCGTCGAGGATCTCGAGGCGGCGGCGCCCCTTCTCTTCAAGGCGACGTTCGGCGACGTAACTCATGGCAAGTACTTTGCCGCGAGTATTGACGCACTGTCAACGAATAGATGTTTGTTACAAAATTGGACGAGTGTTCACCAGACTCGCAGCAACCAAAAAACCGCCATTCCGCCGCTAATTGACGCGAGCATGCTGCGATTTGCAGCGAAAATCGCTGCTGAGACAATCCCGGCAACCCAGCGGGGATTGTCGAAGCTCAGATCCAGCTGCCCTTCGTTGAAGACAAGGTCCGGCACCAGAATGGCAGCGAGCGCGCAGGCCGGGGCGTAGCGCAGGGCAGACTCGAGGGTGTGCGGCACCTGGAGTCGGTTACCGAGCAAATGCAGACTGCAGCGGCTCAGAAAGGTCGCCAGGGTGATGCCGAGGATGGCCCACCACACGTACGGCTCGGTCATGGCGCGCGCCCTGCGCGTTCCACCGCAAAAGCGGTGCCCACACCGAACGCAATGGCCAGCAGCAGGCCGAGACGCATGGGCACGTCATGCGCGAGCACCGAGACCACCGAAGCGACCATGACCCCGGCGAGCACCGGCCGATTCGAGCACAGCGGTACGAGGAGCGCGACCAAGGTCAGTGTCCCGGCGAGTTCCAGACCCCAGGAAGTGGGGATCGTGGTCGCGGCGAAGATGCCGATGATCGAAGAAATCTGCCACAGCACCCAATTGGCGATGGCGCCACCAAAATAATAGTGAACGCGATGAGGATAGTCGGGTTCGCGTTCGATCATAGCGGTGAAGCGTGCGAACATGATGTCGCCCACCAGATAACCCAACCACAACCGTCGTTGGGCGCCGAGATGCGCGAAGTGCCTACGAGTCAGCACGCTATAGACGACGAAGCGCAGGTTCACGGTGACGGCCGTGAGTGTCACCAGCCAAATGGGCGCAAACGCTGCCATCAGCGGCAAGGCAGCAAGTTGGGCGCTGCCTGCATAGGCCAAGAGACTGAGTACGGTGGCCTCGGTGACACTGAGACCAGACTTGACCATGGCGACGCCAGTCACGAGTCCCCAGGCAAAGATTCCCGGCCATGCCGGCATCAACTCACGTAGGCCACGCAGGAAGGCATCCCGGGGCGTCACTGCCCCGGTGTCGTTGATGATCGGCTCAGACAAGATCGATGGCGTGACTTTTGAGATCGGCCAGCGCGCAGACTTCGAGTGCACGCCGATGTGTCGCTTTGAGATGCACTCTGGGTGCGCGGCCCGCTACGAAGGCTTCTTGCCAGCGCGCGGCGCAGAGACACCAGCGATCGCCGGCTTTCAGCCCCGGAAATCCGTATTCCGGGTGCGGGGTCGACAAGTCGTTGCCCCGCGATCGCGAGAACACCAGGAACTCATCGGTCATTACCGCGCAGACGGTGTGCGAGCCATGATCGGCCGCATCGGTCTCGCAACAGCCGCTGCGGAACCAGCCTGTTTTGGGAGAGTGGCTGCAGTCGGCGAGAGGTTCGCCGAATACATTCACTTGTGGGTTGTTGTCGCCGCCGCTGCCGTCCATGTTGGCGACAAGGTTACCCGATCAGTAGCGAATTTCGAAACCGGCTTGCAGCTGTCGCGACGGTCCGGGGACGATACCGCGACTAAGATCGGCGATGTACAGCCGATCAGCGACATTCTTTGCTCCAGCGAACCACTCGAGCTGTTCGCTCGCGCGGTAATTGAGGGCGAGGTTCCAGATGGCGTGACCCGCGAGTCGGCCGCGTTGTCCGTCGCTGCTCAGGGCGACCGTATTGAGGTCGTCGGCATACATCGCGCTGACGTAGTGACCCTCTATTTGCACTGACAGACCGTTCGCCCACTCGCCACCGACCGTCATCGTGAGCAGGTGCCGAGCGGCATAAGGCAGTCGGTTGCCGCTGACCGGCACCACTGAACCGTTGCTGGCGGTGGCGAGCCGACTGCCGCCGAATTCGGCATCGCGCAGCCAGTTGGCCGCGAGACGAACGCGGGGCCGCAGGTTCGCGAACGACTCAATGAAATCGCGAGATCGCCACTCGCCGAGCAGCTCGACACCGCGATGCTGTGTACGGCCACCGTTGGTGAGCGTCGCATTGCCGCCGCCCGCAAGACTCGCGGGAATCACCTGATTGGCAAAATCCATATCAAAGAATGTGAGCTCGAGTTGCGACTCGGCATCGATTTGCCAGCGCAGCCCGAGCTCGGTGTTCCAGGAATATTCGCCGTCGAGCTCGACGGCTGTGCCGTTGTTCGCGATCGCATCTTCCACTCGAGGCGGTGCAAAGCCTTTGTGCGCACCGGCAAACATCACGATTTCATTGGTCAGCTGCTGACTGACGGCAATACCCGGAATCAACACGTTCAATGCAGTGGTGCCCGAGGTACCGCGCAAGCGGTCTTCGCGTGCATAGCGGATATCTTCGTAGCGCAGACCCGCCGTCACGGATGTCGATTGGTAGCTCAATGTGGTTTCGATGAACCCCGAATTCGCTTCGACCCGGCGCAGATTGTCTTCGCGCACACCGCCGTTGATGCCGATCCCGGCGCTACGCGCCCGCGGCGTATCGCCATGGAGTTGCAAGCGTTCTTGCCATTCCCGGTGATGACGCAGGCCGACGAGCGCACGCCAGTTGACGCCGTCGATCTGCAACCGCGGCTCGATGCCGAGTGTGCGATAGCTGCGCACGCGACCCTCATTGCCGCAGCCACTCAAAAGATTACGCATGTCACCGCAAGCGGGATCAGTAGCATCGTTCGGGCGCTGCCGTGAATTGCTCGACTGCCGCCACCAATCACGCTGCAGACGTGTGTGATACACCGCTGTACGCAAGGTCACGCTGTCGTTCGCCTGCAGGCCGTGTACCAGCGCCACGGCCTGGCGGTCGATATCAAAGAAATCGTTGACGAACGGATTGCCGCGCGGATCCTCGCGATATTCGGCGAGCGTCAGCCCCGAGTAGGGCACCTGCGAGCGCTCGCGATAGCCGCTGAGTCGCAGCGTGAGCGACTGTGACTCGCTCAGTTCTTGTTCGATCTTGACGCCGACGTCACCCGCATCCAGTTCGATGTTGCGTCGCGAGCCTCGCGAGTGTTTGTGCGTGGCATCAAGACGCCAGCCGGTGCCGAGTCCATCGACTCGGTCGCCGAGCTCAAGATCAAGCGCACGCAGTCCAAGATTGCCGCCACGCGCCGCGACCCTGCCCTGAGCGCGATCGGGAGTCGGCGCCGAGATGTAGTTGATGATGCCGCCGATGGTCTGTGGCCCGAAGGCGATCTGGCCCGCGTTCTTGAGCAGCTCGATCCGCTCGAAGCGCTCGAGCGCCGGGTGGAAATAGCTCGCGTTGTCGCCATAGGGCGCGAAGCTGAGCGGCAATCCATCTTCAAGTAACAGCACTTTGGAGGACCGTGTCGGGTTGAGGCCGCGAATGCCGATATTGGGTCGCAGACCGAGCCCTTCTTCATCCCGGGCGAGCACGCCGGGCAGTTTGCGCAGGGCTTCGTTGACGGTCAGCACCTTCGATTCGGCGAGCTCCGCCGCGCCCACGTGCTGGACCGGAGAACGCAGCATGGCAGGGCGGTCGCGGCTGGCGAGAATGGTAATTTCGGCGAGCTCCTCGGCTCCGGCAGAGCTCAGGAGACAAAAAAACACCGTTCCGAACAAACACTTGTGCAATTTCACGGGATGCTCGCCGCTGCAATACAAGATGAGAATGGTTCTTATTTAAACCTAAATGAGAATGATCCGCAATTGCATTGACGCGACCCATAACGGATACTTGCGTCTTAAGGACGCTTTCACCGTGAGCAATCCAGCAGAGCCATCACGCCCCTTGTCGCGACTTCGAGTCGGTGAGTCGGCCGTGGTCGAACGCATCGATGCCGGCGAGTCGCTTGCTCGCCGGCTGCTCGAGATCGGGTTCTTTCCGGGCGCGGCGGTCAAGATCGTCGCCACGATGTGGCCCGATGATGATCCGCTCGCTGTCCACGTTGGCGGTGCCACTTTCGCGCTGCGCCGTCACGAGGCAGAGGGCGTGACCGTGACCACAATATGAGTACTGCAGACCTGCGCATCGCGCTGATCGGATTGCCCAACTGCGGCAAGACGGCGCTCTTCAACCGACTCACGGGCAGCCGGCAGAAAGTTGCGAACTACCCAGGCGTTACGGTTGAGCGCAAGGAAGGGCAGTTCAAGTCGGCCTCGGGGCGGCGCTATCGGCTGCTCGATTTGCCGGGCACCTACAGCCTCAAGCCGACCACCCTCGATGAAGCGATCACGCGCGATGTGGCGCTCGGCCGTATTGCCGCCGAACCGCGACCCGAGACCATCGTGCTCGTCGCCGATGCGACGCATCTGCCGTTGTCGCTGCGTCTCGCGCTCGAGGTGCGCCGTCTCGGCTTGCCGATGATCGTTGTACTCAATATGAGCGACCTCGCACGCAAGCGCGGGTTCGCGATCGATCGCGAGCGGCTTGCGCAGGAACTCGGTGCACCGGTGGTCGAAACCGTAGCCGTCAGCCGACGCGGCGCCGATGCGCTCATCGAAGAATTCGACCGTCTCCACGCTGTAGCATCGACTTCAAAGATTGCATGGAGCGAGTCGACCACCGACGATGTCACGGCGACGCATGCCGAGGCTGCGCGAATTTTGGCTGCTGCGGGATATCGCGAACCCGATCGCAGCCAATGGGTTGCGCGTATGGATCGCCTGCTGCTGCACCCGCTCTACGGGATGGTTGCGCTCGGTATCTTGCTTTTCTTTGTATTCCAAGCGGTGTTCAGCTGGGCTGCCCTGCCCATGGATCTGATCGATGCTGGCGTCGTCGCACTGGCCGAGTCCGTGCGCAGCGTCGTTCCCGAGGGCCCGCTGCAGAGTCTGCTCGCCGACGGCATCATCGCCGGCGTCGGCAGCGTGCTGGTGTTTTTGCCGCAGATTCTGATTTTGTTTGCGTTCATCCTCGCGCTCGAGGACAGCGGTTATCTGCCGCGAGCGGCCTATTTGCTCGATCGCGTGATGGGCTCGGTGGGTTTGTCGGGCCGCGCGTTCATCCCCTTGCTGTCATCTTTTGCCTGCGCAATTCCGGGGATCATGGCGACCCGCACCATCCCCAATCTGCGTGATCGACTCGCCACCATCATGGTAGCCCCGCTCATGACCTGTTCTGCGCGGCTCCCGGTTTACGCACTTTTGATCGCCGCGTTCATACCCGATCGTCAGATCGGTTTGTTCAACCTGCAGGGTGTCGTGCTGTTCGCGCTGTACTTTGCCGGTGTGTTGAGTGCGCTGCTCGTGGCTTGGGTGGTGAAGCGACTTCGCGGCGGCAACGACGCCCACATGCTGATGCTCGAGTTGCCCGATTACCAGCTGCCGAATCTCGGCAATGTTTTGATGGGACTCTGGGAACGCACCCGACTCTTTCTGCGCCGCGCAGGCGGCATCATCCTCGCGCTGATGGTGTTGTTGTGGTTCCTGTCCACCTATCCGGCACCGCCGCCGGGTGCGACCGCGGCCGCGATCGAATACAGCTTCGCGGGCCAACTCGGTCGTGCGCTGGCCGTGGTGCTCGCGCCCATCGGCTTCAATTGGCAGATTTCGATTGCGCTCATCCCGGGATTGGCCGCGCGCGAAGTCGCGGTGGGGGCGCTCGGTACGGTTTATGCCCTCTCGGGTGACGAGGCGGCGGTGACTGCTGCCTTGTCATCGACGATTGCGGGGCAGTGGGGGCTTGCCACGGGTCTTGCGCTGCTCGCGTGGTATGTCTTCGCACCGCAGTGTCTTGCCACCTTGGCAGTCATTCGACGCGAGACCAACGGTTGGCGTTATCCTCTCATCATGACGGGCTATCTATTCGGTCTGGCCTACCTGGCGGCGTTTGTGACCTATCGGGTCGCGCTCTACTTCACGGCGGGCTGAGCATGTTGCAGCAATCGCTCGTCGTGGGTTTTGTGGCGCTCGCCGCGCTCCACGTGTTCTGGACGCTGGCCGGCAATCGACTGCGCCTCAATACGCTCAAATTATTACAGCGTGCGATACCCCCGCTCGCCGGCCCGCTTGCCCGCGTGCGGCGAAAACTCGAGGCGCCGTCGGGCTGTTCAGCCTGCCGATCCAACCCACAATGACTCGTCATCGGCCATTGACCTCGCTGTGGCTGGCGCTCGCCGGCGCAGCGTTCGCAAGCTGCGCGCTCGCGATGCCGGTGCGCGACGACACGGCTGCCACGCTGCGACTCACGGCACCCGCCCAGCGCATCGTCAGTCTTTCGCCAGGCGCCACCGAGATGCTTTTTGCAGCTGGGGCGGGTGATCGTATCGTAGCGACGGTGGCCGGAGCGGATGTCCCCGAGGCGGCCAAAAAAATTCCCCGCATCGGCGATGCCAACGGACTGGTCTTTGATCGCTTGATTGCCCTGAAGCCCGATGCGGTCGTAGTCTGGAAAGATCTCACCAATGAATTGGTGCTCGACAGCCTAGTCAACAAACTCAAGCTGAACGTTTATTTCGTGAATGTGCGCCGGCTCGAGGATATCCCTCAGTCGGTGCGACGCCTCGGTGTGCTTGCTGGCAGCAGCGCCACCGCAGAGAGCGCCGCCAAGACCCTGGAAGCGCAGCTCGCCCGTTTGCCGACCCGTGCTGCGGCGGCGAAATCTGCTCGTCGGCCCGTCGATGTGTTTTTCATGTTTCTCGACTCGCCGCTTTATACGGTGGGCAGCCGCAGTGCCATGGCGGACGCCATCGCTAGCTGCGGTGGGCGCAATCTTTACGATGACATCGACTTTCCCATGCCGATCGTCGAGTTCAAAGATTTAAAGAAACGCAATCCTGATCTCATTTTGATGTCGGCACCGCCCATCACTGCGCGGGAATGGCGTGAGCGCTGGGCGGCGTTCACCGACGTCAAGGCAGTCGCCAATAGGCAACTGCTCGGATATCCCGATCAGCGTCTCGTGCGCATGGGCCCGAGCGCGCTCGACGCCGTACCCGAGCTTTGCAAACTGATCGAGGGAGCACGCCGATGACCCAGCTCAACCGCGGCCTCGGTCTCACGGCCGGCATCGCCATCAATGTCGCCAACGTCATCGGTACGGGGGTCTTTCTCAAGACCCGAGTAATGACCTGCAACGTCGATGATCCAATTATCGTCATGGCGGTGTGGTTTGCCGCTGGGCTGCTCTCGTTGCTGGGTGCGTTCTGCTATGCCGAACTCTCCTCGATGATGCCGGCGGCGGGGGGCGACTATGTCTTTTTGCGCCGAGCCTATGGCCGCTTGACCAGCTTTCTGTACGGCTGGACGGTATTCGCCATCATGAAGACCGGTTCGCAAGCGGCGCTTGCCGTCGGCTTCGCAATTTTTTTGAACACCGCGTTGGGTGGCGCGCTCGACGCCGTGTGGTTCACGCTGCCACTAGGTGATGGCGTCGGCGTCAAGGGTCTCACGATCTTTGCGCTGGGTGCGCTATGGCTGGTCACGCTTTTCAACTGCGCTTCGGTCACCGCGACGGGTAGTGCTGCCACCCTGCTCACGGTACTCAAAGTATTGACTGTCATCGGTGTGGGTGTCGGCGCATTCGTTTTCGGTTCGGGTGATTTCGCGAACTTTTCCAGCTCTGCGGCGGGCGGCACCTGCGAGGGGGTCGAGGCAAGCGCGATGGGCGGCCTTGCGGGTATCGGCGCAGCAATGCTCGGTGCATTGTGGGCCTATGACGGCTGGAACAACGTCGCGCCTCTTTGCGGCGAGGTCAAAGATCCGCAGCGCAACCTGCCGCGGATGTTCATCTGGGGTACGCTGCTCGTGATCGTGCTCTATGTCGGCGTCAACGCCGCGTACTTTTACGTGCTGCCGGCGGTGGCGGTGGCGAGCGTTTCGGCAACGTCATCGGTCGCCACCGAGGTGCTCGCGAGCTTCGCCGGCCCGTTTGCCGTCACCTTCATGGCCGCCGCCTTGATGCTCTCGTCGCTAGGCTCACTGCATTCTTCGGTGCTCGCCAACTCGCGCGTGCCTTATGCCATGGCGGCAGATGGCATGTTCTTCAAACCGCTGGCAAAGATCTCGGCGCGTACTCGAGTACCGGTCAACGCGGTGCTGGCGCAGGCGGGCTGGGCCAGCGTACTCGCGATCTCCGGCACCTACGACACGCTGACCGATTCGGTCGTGTTCGCATCCTGTCTGTTCTATGCGCTGAGTGCCGCTGCAGTGATCATCTTTCGTCAGCGCGAACCTGATCTGCCGCGACCCTTCCGTACCTGGGGCTATCCGTTCACGCCGATCGCTTTCGTGGTCGTCTCGGCGGCGCTGCTGGCGAGCGCGCTCTATGCCACGCCCAAACAAGCATTGCTCGGCGTCGGGGTGATCGCCCTCGGCGTACCGTTCTATTTTTACTGGTCGCGCAAGCTTGCCTCGGCCGCCGATAGCGGTGCGCCCCAACAGGGCGCTTGAAAAACAGCAGATCGACGTCAGTCGCGGAAATTGTTGAAGGACAGCGGTCGATCGAATTTTTCCTGGCGCAGCAGGGCGATGGCTGATTGCAGATCGTCACGTTGCTTGCCGGTGACGCGCACCTTGTCCCCATGGATGCCGGCCTGCACTTTCAGCTTGGCGTCTTTCAGCAGCTTGACGATTTTTTTGCCGCAATCCTGATCGATGCCGTGGCGCAGCACGACGTCTTGCCGGGCCTCGGCGAGATTCTTCTGCGCGTCCTTGATTTCGAGACAAGCGATGTCGATGCCTCGTTTGGCGATCTTCACCTTCAGGATCTCCAGCATCTGCTTCAGCTGGAACTCGACTTCAGCCCGCATATGCACCGTGAACTCTTTTTCTTTGAGTTCGAACTTACAGCCAGTGTCCTTGAAGTCGAAGCGCTGGGAGAGTTCACGATTCGCCTGATCGACCGCGTTGGTCAGCTCGTGGGCATCGATTTCGGAGACGGCATCAAAAGAAGGCATGGTTTTTTCCGTGAAAGCGGCGGATCTTCAAACCTTCGGCAAGGGCAGCGGCGGCGGCGGTGTTTCGGCGAGCAAAGAATTGACGGTGCTGGTGAACTCTGCAACCAGTTTTTCGTAGTGCACGCCGGTCGCCGGCCCCGAGAACCCGGTGTGGATCTTGCGTACTTTGCCGTATCGATCTATGAAAATGGTGGTCGGAAAGGCGAACACGCCGTTGAGCTGGGGCAGTTTCGAGGCGGCGTGTTCCTTGTCTGAAGTGCCGGCGATCAAGGTCGTGTACTCGATCGCGTAGCGCTGGCGAAACCGCGCAGTGGCATCGGCAGCGCGCTTGAAGTCGCCGAATTGCTCGAACATCAAGGAAATCACCTCGAAGCCTTCGGCTCGGCGTTGCCGATGAAACTCGGCGAGAAACGCCGCTTCGTCATGACAGTTCGGGCACCAGCTGCCGGCGAGTGCTACCACCACCACCTTGCCGTGAAAGAACGGGTCGGTGATCGAGATCGGGTGGCCGGCAAGATCCGGAAAACGAAAATCGAGTCGATCCGACTTGCCGGCGAGTTGAGTGGCGTTTTCGGCATCGCCGAGCGTCGCGGCTTCGTCGCGGCGACCGACGAACAAATCTTCGAAGGCCGTGCCCGAATAAAACCTTCCTTGCAGACTGCCATCGGCGAGCAGTTTGCCGCGGTACAAAAACACATGACCGCCATCAAACTTTGACAGCTGCAATTCACCGTTGCGCAACTCGCCGTCGAGATAGCGATGGTCACCAGTTGGTGTCATCACCGTACCGAAAACGCGCGACCCCTGCTGTGTGAATTCACCGACTGCAGGCGAGGGCTTGTCGGCAGGGCCGAAGGTGATGGCCCAACGACCGGCAATGGAATCGCTAGAGGGTGTCGCCTGCTCGAAAAATCTCCAGGCTTGACCCTGCGTCGCCACCAAGGGAATTGTTTGCAGCTTGCCGCCCGCCTTCACCATGGTGAGTGTGCCGGTGATCACGCCCTCGTCGATGCGTGCATCGATACGGTTCTCGAAACCGGGCATCAGCATCGCCACGGTGTCGTCCTTGATGGTGATTTCCGTTACTTCGACCCGGTTGTCGCCATTGATGAGTGTGACCACAGGCTTGCCGTCGCGCGCTGACACCGACATGCCGAAGGGCAATTCGCCGCCCGGCAGTTGCAGCACCGCACGCCACGGGCCGACTCGCAGGCCGTCGACTTGCGGGGTGGAGTCTGGTGAACAGGCATTGAGCATGATTAACAGCACCAGTAGCAGTGGGGCCCGCAGTCGCAGGAAAGGTATCTTGTTGATCTGTGCGCGAGGCGTCATCGCGTAATTATAAGATACGCATATGGAAGGACTGTCACCCGAGTTCTGGCCGCTGGTGTTCGTCGGTTTTGCTGCACAACTCATCGATGGTGCGCTCGGCATGGCCTATGGCGTCTCGGCGAGCGCATTTCTGTCCAGCATGGGTCATCCACCGGCTTTCGTGAGCGCGACCGTGCACGCTGCGGAGGTTTTCACGACGGGAGCATCGAGCGCCTCGCACGCCTGGTTCAAGAATCTCGACCGCAAGATTTTTTTGAAGCTGGTACTGCCGGGCATGGCGGGCGGTGCCCTGGGCGCGTGGCTGCTGGGCAATCTCGACGGCGATCTGCTCAAGCCTTTCGTTTGGACCTATCTGCTTTTGACCGGAATCTTGCTGCTGCGACGAGCCTCGAGCAGCGGCGAGCCGCAGCTCGCGCGTGCGCCAAGCCATGCGCTCGGTGGCATCGCCGGTTTTCTCGATGCCGTGGGTGGCGGTGGTTGGGGCACGGTCACGACGCCTACGCTGATCGCGCGCGGGATGCCGCCGCGATACGCGATCGGCACCACCAATGCTGCCGAGTTCTTCGTCACGCTGACCATCTCGATCACCTTTCTCTTCACCTTCGACTGGCAGCGCTACGACTTGGTGATTGCTCTGCTCGGGGGTGGTGTGATCGCGGCACCCCTCGGCGCCTGGGTCGCCAAGCACGTACCGCCACGAGCGGCGATGTTGGCGATCGGCCTCTTGGTCAGCGGTCTGGCCATCAACGGACTGATTGCTGCGTTCCGCTGATCCACTCTCCACGGTATGGGCAGTCAGCGCGTCCTGACGTAGGGCGTTCTTGACGGTGGCTGGATGGCTGGAGATACTCATTCCTCCCATGAAGCCACTCATCCAAATCAAATCTCGCGCCAGCCGTATCGGCCTGCGTCGCGTTTGGTGGTGGCGCCCCTCCTGACGGAGTGGGCTCGGGCGTCGCTTTTCGAAGCAAACAAGCAGAGGATCAACCACCCGACCCATCTCCGGATCACCATCCGGGATGGGTCTTTGCGTTTATGAAGCCACCATTCGATATATCCGGTGACCTCGACACACCGGTCTCCGCCTTCCTGAAGCTGCAGGCTTTCAGGCCGACCTTTTTGCTCGAGAGCGTCGAGGGGGGCGAGCGGGTCGGCCGTTATTCCTTCATCGGTTTTGGCGATGCGGCCTTCGAGTTGCGACTCGATGCGCAGGGTCAGTGGTTCGGCAAGGAGCGGCTCGAGGTTCCCGCCGATCAGGCAGCGCTGTTGACGATGTTGCGGCAAGCTCTCTCGCGCGCGCCGCGACCAACCGCCCCCGGCGCGGGTCCCGGCTTTCCGCTCGCGGGCGGGCTCGTGGGCTATTCGTCTTACGACGTCGTGCGTTGGTTCGAGCGCTTGCCGTCGCGACTCGCCACGCCCTCGCCCGTGCCCGACATGCATTACGTCGCGCCCTCTTCATTGCTGGTGTTCGATCACCTGACTCGCGGGATCGCGTTGCTGCACTCGGGCAGCGAAGCCGATCGGCAGTCATTGCGTCGCGAAGTCATCGCCGCGCTGCGGGGCGCGGTACCGCCATCGCGCGCCGGTGCCGGGTTTTCGACGGCCACGGCGTCGATGTCTCAGGCCGAGTTTTTGCAGGGCGTAGCCCGCACCAAAGAATATATTGCTGCAGGCGACGTCTATCAGCTCGTGCTGTCGGTGCGCTTCGCGGGACGACACTCGGTCGATCCCTTCGACGCTTACCGCGCGCTGCGCCTTATCAATCCCTCGCCCTACATGTATTACCTTGCGCTCGGTGACATGACGGTGGTCGGTTCCTCGCCCGAGGCGCTCGTCAAGTTATCCGGCGGAGTAGCGCAGTTGCGACCGATTGCCGGTACGCGACCGCGAGCCGCAGACGACGCCGAAGATCTGCGTCGCGAACAGGAACTGCTCGCCGACATCAAAGAAAACGCCGAGCACGTCATGCTGGTCGATCTCGCCCGCAACGATCTCGGGCGCGTCGCCCGTGCGGGCTCCGTGCATGTTCAGCCTTATCGCTCGATCGAGCGCTACAGCCATGTCATGCATATCGTCAGCGGTGTGCGGGGTGAGCTCGCTGCCGGGCGTGATGCTTTCGATCTTTTCGCGGCGGCTTTTCCGGCCGGAACGCTGGTCGGAGCACCCAAAGTTCGGGCGATGGAAATCATTGACGAGCTGGAGCCTGCAGGTCGCGGTCTGTATGGCGGCACCGTCGGCTATTTCGGCGCACAGGGCGAGATGGATCAGGCGATTACCATTCGCACACTGGTATTCCGTGGCGATGAATATTCCTATCAGGCCGGGGCCGGCATCGTGGCCGATAGCGTTCCACAAAGCGAATACGAAGAGGTACTCGCGAAGAGCGGTTCGGCAGCGCGCGCCTTGCAGATGGCCGGGGAGGTCGCATGAGCAGTGCTCACGCAGCGCCTGTGCGGCTGCTGTTGATCGACAACTACGACTCGTTTACCTACAACCTCGCCCAGGCGTTTTTGGTCGAGGGTGCAACCGTCGATGTACGACGCAACGATGCGCTCACGATCGACGCAGCGCTCGCGCTTGCGCCCACGCATGTCTGCATATCACCGGGACCTGGCACGCCTCACGATGCCGGGATATCGATCGACATCATTCGTGCGTTTGCCGGCAAGGTCCCCGTGTTCGGTGTCTGCCTCGGACACCAGTCGATCACCGAAGCCTTTGATGGCAAGGTGGTCCGTGCCGCTCGGTTGATGCACGGCAAGACCTCCGTACTGACGCATGACGGCGAGGGTCTTTTCGAGGGTCTGCCCAATCCCTGCGAGGTCGGTCGCTACCACTCGCTGATCGCCGAGCCCGATTCTTTGCCTGCGCATCTCGTCGTCACGGCAAGCACGGCCGAGGGCGAGATCATGGGCATCCGCCACCGCGATTTCCTGATCGAGGGCGTACAGTTTCATCCGGAGAGCGTGCTGACTCCCGAAGGGCCGCGGTTGATGCGGAATTTTTTGCAGCAGCGCGGGGGTCACAGGCACAAGGGGGTCGGCAATGAGTGAACTGCAGTCCTTGCGCGGCATGCTGGAGCGTCTGCTCGAGCGCAATCCGCTGACCGAAACCGAGGCTAGCGCCGTGCTTATGGCGCTCACCAACCCCGAAATCCCTGCCGCACTCGGTGGCGCACTGCTTGCCGCGTTGCGTGCCAAAGGTGTGACGGGCGATGAGCTGCGTGGTTTCGCGCGCGCCATGCGTGAGCTCGCGCGGCGACCCGTGGTGGCCGAGACGCTGCGTAGTCGCGCCATCGACATCGTCGGCACCGGCGGTGACGCCTCGGGCAGCGTCAATATTTCCACGGGTACCTCGTTGCTCGTTGCCGCTTGCGGCGTTCCGGTCATCAAGCATGGCAATCGCTCGATCTCGAGTCGCTCGGGCAGCGCCGACGTACTCGAAAAACTCGGCTTGCCGCTACCGCTCGATGAAACCCAGGCTGGACGATGTCTCGAGCGCAGCGGCTTCACCTTTTTGTTTGCGCCGCACTATCACCCGGCGATGAAGGCGATCGCGCCGGTTCGTCAGGCGCTTGGCGTGCGGACCGTATTCAATATTCTGGGGCCTTTGACCAATCCTGCCGCGCCACCTTTTGCACTGGTCGGTGCCTTCAATGAATTCACCGCAGAGCTGATGGCGCAGGCGCTCACCGGCATGCCCGGCTTGCAGCGTGCGTTCGTTGTTCATGGGGCCAATGGCTGGGACGAACCGACGCCGATCGGGCCGTTCACGGTATTTGATGTTTGCGAGGGTCGCGTACGTCGCGGTGAGCGCACCCCCGCAGATTATGGCCTCGCCATCTGCAAGGCTGCAGAGCTCGCGGGCGGCGATGCCGACTTCAACGCCGCGGCGCTCGCGCGCGTGTTGCGTGGCGAAGACCGTGGCGCCCATCGTGATGCTTTGCTGCTCGGCGCCTCGCTGGCGCTCGAGTGCACCGGACAGATCACTGAGCCGCGTGCCGGCATTGCCGTCGCAGCGGCAGCCATCGATGACGGCCGTGCTGCGACCGTCCTGCAAAGAATGGCCGAGAAGCGCGCATGAGCCTTGATTTCCTTGCGGGCATGGCGTCCAGCAGCCGCGACCGGGTTGCGCTCGCCCGCGCCGAAGTTTCCGAGTTGGAACTGCGGGCGCGTATTCATGATCTTGCGCCAGGGCCTCGGCTGCAGCTCTCGGCTCAGGGCTTCGATCTGATCGCCGAGATGAAGCTGCGCTCGCCCGCACTCGGTCAGTTGCGCAGCGCCGCTGCAGAGGATGTCGAGCAGCGTGTGGTCCGGTACGCCGAAGCGGGTGCGACGGCGGTTTCGGTACTCACCGAACCCAGTCGGTTCGATGGCTCGCTCGATCATTTGCGTCGGGCCTCGCGAACACTCGCTGCGCACGGTGTGCCGACGATGCGCAAAGATTTTCTGGTTGATCCTTACCAGATTCTCGAGGCGCGCGCGGCGGGTGCGGGTGGGGTGCTACTGATCGCGCGCATGCTGACAGCATCGACCCTCGCAGCGCTACTCGATGCTGCACTAGACCAAAATTTGTTTGTACTGCTCGAGACTTTTGATGAGCGGGACATAGAAGCCTCGGTGCGTCTGCTTGAAGCCCGAGGAATATTGGGCCGAGCTGCCGGTCAAGAACGTCAAGGCGCGCAAGTACTGCTTGGCGTCAACTGTCGCGACCTCGTCAGTCTGCAGGTGGTGCCGGGTCGGCTCGAGCAAATGGTCGATGCACTACCGAGCGAGTTGCCGCGAGTGGCCGAGAGCGGACTCGTCGATGCCGAGGATGCAGCCCGTCTTGCCGCAGCCGGCTATGACCTGGCACTCGTCGGCAGCGCCCTCATGAGCGGCGATCATCCGCGCGAACTGGCCTCGCGCATGCTCGCTGCCGGACGTACGGCTCGTCGCAATACGCACCAAGGTTCAGCCTGATGTTCGTCAAGATCTGCGGATTGACCCATGAAGAAAGCGTCGCCGCGGCTCTCGATGCCGGCGCGGACGCGATCGGCTTCGTGTTCGCGCCATCGGTACGCCAGATCTCGCCCCTCGATGCAGCACGACTCGCGGCGCCTGCACGCGGTCGGGCGCTGTGTGTCGCCGTCACTCGTCATCCCACAAGCGCCCAGATTGAAGAAATCTTTGAGATATTCGCGCCCGATTGGCTGCAGACCGATCACACTGATATGACATCGCTTTCACCCGATGTGCTTGAGCGCTTGCTGTCAGCTCGCGTTCTGCCTGTCTACCGCGAGAGCGAGTCTTTGCCGGCGGAACTGCCGGCACGGGTGCTCTTCGAAGGGGCCGTCAGCGGCGTCGGCCGTACCGCAAACTGGGCCATGGCGAGAGCGGCGGCACGACGTACGCAGCTGCTGCTCGCTGGCGGACTCAACCCTGAAAATGTGGTCGAAGCCATCCGCCACGTGCAGCCTTGGGGCGTCGATGTGTCGAGCGGAGTCGAATCGGCGCCGGGAAAAAAATCCGTTCAAAAAATTCACCAGTTCGTGAGCGCGGCCAAGTCGGTGATCGATACCGCTGCGGCCGCAATTTGAGGAGTCATAGTCATGAATGCCCATGTTCGATTCAGTCCTGAAGAGCAGCGCGCGATGCTCGAGGCCGAGCTCGCCGGTCGTTTTCCGGATGCCCGTGGCCGTTTTGGTCCGTACGGCGGGCGCTATGTCCCCGAAACGCTGATACCCGCGCTCGAACGACTCGAAGCGGGCATGCGCGAACATCTGCATCGCGAAGACTTTCAGCGCGAACTCGGTAGTCAGCTGCGTGACTGGGTCGGTCGACCCACGGCGCTGTCGCATGCGCCACGCTTATCGGCGGCCTGGGGCGCGGAGATCTGGTTCAAGCGCGAGGATCTCGCGCATACCGGTGCACACAAGATCAATAACGCAGTCGGGCAGGCGCTGCTGGTGCAGCGCTTGGGTGCGCGACGCATCGTCGCCGAGACAGGGGCCGGGCAGCACGGCGTGGCCACCGCGGCCGCTTGCGCTCGGCTCGGCTTGCCCTGCGTCGTCTACATGGGCGCCATCGACATGGAACGGCAGGCGCCGAACGTGGGCCGCATGCGTTTGCTCGGCGCAGAGGTCGTACCGGTGACGGGTGGTGATCAGACCCTGCGTGCTGCCATCGATGAAGCTTTGCGTGACTGGGTGGCTGACCCGATGGGTACGTTTTATCTGCTCGGCTCCGCCGTGGGTCCGCATCCTTATCCTTATCTCGTGCGTGAATTGCAGTCCATCATCGGTCGCGAGGCACGTGCTCAATTCATTGAGCAGGGTGGTGGATTACCCGATGCGGTATTTGCTTGTGTCGGCGGGGGCTCCAATTCGATCGGCATGTTTCATGCGTTCGTACCCGATCGCGCGGTTGAAATCATTGGAGTCGAGGCCGGCGGCCGCGGCGTTGCTCTTGGCGAAAACGCAGCGAGTCTCTCCTACGGCTGGCCTGGTGTGCTGCAGGGTTGCTACTCGCTACTGCTGCAAGACGACAACGGACAGATCCACGAAACCGATTCAATCTCTGCAGGGCTCGATTACCCGGGCGTTGGACCCGAGCACGCACTGTTGATGGCGGCGGGACGAGTTCGCTACGAGTCTGCGACCGACAGCGAAGCACTTGCTGCGCTGACCGAATGCTCGCGGCTCGAAGGGATCTTGCCTGCGCTCGAAACCGCGCATGCCCTGCATGGCGCCAAGCGCTGGGCCGAAAAGAACAAAGGTAAACGGACCGTGATCTGCATGTCCGGTCGTGGTGACAAAGATATGCCGACCTTGCAGCGAACCTTGCTTGCCGGCAACCCGGGAGTGGCTTCGTGAATATCAAACCTTCGGAAAAACTGAGTACGGCCATTCGTGACGCAGCAGCTCGGGGTGAACCAGCGATCGTCGCCTTCATGACCGCGGGGTTCCCGAGCGCGCCAAAGTTTCGCGAGCACTTGCTTGCGGTCGCGGCGGGTGCGGATGTCGTGGAGATCGGGGTGCCGTTCACCGACCCCATGGCCGACGGCATGACGATCCAACGTTCGAGCCAGGGTGCGCTCAAACAGGGCGTCAGCCTGCGTTGGATTTTGGCGGAGCTTGCGACCATGCAGCGCCCGTCCGCACCGCTTGTGTTGATGAGCTATCTCAACCCCTTACTGCAATATGGCTACGCCAAGCTCGCTGCTGAAGCTGCGGCCGCCGGGGTGTGTGGGTTCATCGTTCCCGACCTGCCGTTTGATGAGGGTGCGGAATTGCGCGCCGCGCTTGCGGCGCAAGGTGTTGCACTCGTGCAGATGGTCACCCCCGTCACCACGTCGGAGCGGCTGTCACTCGTCTGCAGTGCGAGCGAGGGTTTCGTGTACGCCGTGACCATGACCGGCACCACGGGCAAGAACGTCGCGGTACCCGACACGGTGCTCGATTATCTGGATCGGGTCAGCAAGGCTTCGTCCGTACCGGTATGCGCAGGTTTCGGAATTCGCTCCCGCGAGCAGGTGGCCAAGCTGCGCGGGCATGTCGCTGGTGTCGTGGTGGGCTCTGCACTCGTCGAGGTGTTGGAGCGTGGCGATGACCCGACCGCTTGGCTGCAAGCTCTCAGAGCGGGGTGAGTTCGAGCGGTACTCCGCCTCTTAGCGCCGCGCCCGCCACAGCACGATGGCCGAGATGAGCAGCAACAGCCAGCCGCTGCCGAGCGGCGCGAGCTCGAAGCCAATCCACAGCAGACCCACCGCGCCCAGCGCGGTGCCGGCGAGCGTCAAATTGCGGCGTCGTTCGCTATCTCGAATCTGCTGACGCAGGCGCTCGATGTCTGCGGGCTGCACGCCGATGTGCAGCTTGCCGTCCTGCGCTTTTTGTACGGCGACCTTGAGTAGCGGTGGCAGCGCGTGCGCGACCTCGACCAACGCGGGCAGGTGATCGCGGAACTGCTTGAGTTGAGTACGCACGCTCAGACGATCGCGCATCCACTCGCGCAGAATCGGTGCGGCGGTCTGCCAGATGTCGAGTTCGGGGTAGAGATCGCGACCCAGCCCTTCAACGTTGAGCAGTGTCTTCTGCAACAAGATCAACTGCGGCTGGATACGCATATCGAAGCGCCGCGAGATATCGAACAGCCTCAGTAGAATCGTGCCGAACGAAATATCTTTGAGTGGCTTGTTGAAAATCGGCTCGAGCACGGTCCGAATGGCCGACTCCATCTCATCGACCCGCGTCGACGGCGGCACCCAGCCCGATTCGACATGCAGCTCCGCGACCCGCCGGTAGTTGCGATCGAACACCGCGAGAAAGTTCTCGGCGAGATAGTGCATGTCGCGCAGATCGAGCGTGCCCACAATGCCGAAGTCGACCGCGGCGTAGCGGGGTCGCGCCGGGTCATCCACGAGGACAAAGATATTCCCCGGATGCATATCGGCATGGAAGAAGTTGTGTCGGAATACCTGCGTGAAGAAAATCTTCACGCCGTTCTCGGCCAGCATCGGGATATTGGTCCCCAAGGCGCGCAGCGTCGTCATGTCGCTGATGGTGATGCCGAGAATGCGCTCCATCACCATCACGTTGACTCGGCAGTGGTCCCAATAAACGGCCGGCACATGTAGCAAGGGTGACCCTTCGAAATTGCGGCGCAGCTGCGAGGCGTTCGCCGCTTCGCGCATGAGATCGAGCTCATCGAGCACGGTTTTTTCGTATTCGTCGACGATTTCATCAACCCGCAGACGCCGCGCCTCATGCGAGTTGCGCTTGGCGAGTGCAGCCAGCGCATGCATGACCTCGAGATCGCGCCCAATCACGGCTTTCATGCCGGGGCGCAATACTTTGACGATGACCTCGGGCCCATCGTGAAGCGTGGCGACATGCACTTGCGCGATCGAGGCCGCCGCGAGCGGACGCTCGTCGAACTTCGAAAATACTTTGTCCAGCGGCTTTTCGTAGGCCTGCTCGATCAGCTGCTTGGCGATGGCCCCCTCGAAGGGTGGTACGCGATCCTGCAACTTCGCGAGTTCTTCGGCGATGTCCGGCGGCAGCAGATCGCGACGCGTCGACAGTGCCTGACCGAGTTTGAAGAAGATCGGGCCGAGTTCTTCGAGAGCGAGCCGCAGTCGCTCGCCGCGTGTCGCACTCTTGCGCCGCTCGAACCATGTCCAGGGCGAGGCCATGAACACGAAGCGCAGGGGTCGATAGAGATGGGTTTCGGCAACGAACTCATCGAGACCGTGCCGCACGAGCACGCGCTGAATCTGGATCAGTCTCGCCAACACCCGCAGCTTCATGCTCGCCCACCATCACTCGGGGGTTGCTCGAAGCGAGCCAGCAGCGCTTCGACCCGCGCTGCTGCGCGGTCGACGTCTTCGCGCAAGCGATCGACTTCACCAAGAAAGACTTCTGCCTCGGCGCGCGGCACGAGATCACGGCTTTCGTGGGCAAAGTATTCCGCCGCATTTTGCACGGCTGTGCTGGCGCTGCGTCGACCCAACGCGAGGGCAGCTTTGGCGAGACCCGCGAGTCGGTGCGCGGAGCTGTCGCCGATCAATCTGGCGAGTTCTTCTTCGAGGTCGGGGCGAAGCAATAGCGCGAGGTCGCGGTAACGCTGCAGTAATTCGACTTCACCACGCACCTGCACGGCGCCCGATTTGAGCAGCCGCTCGGGTTGCGGGCCTGCCATTGCCAGCAGGTTGACCGGTGAACCCTCGACCTCGGCGTGAAACTCACCTTCGGCTTGCCGCGAAATACGCAGCGAATCACCGAGCGATTCGAAGCCGATCGTCAGATCGAGATCGCGGATCACGAGCTTGAGTCGTCGACCCTTGAGAGCCGCGCAAGATTCACGCGCCCGCGGCGAGCTGCCCAGATTGCGATTGAGCAGATTTTCGATGATTTCAGTCAGCACGGTTCAATACTTGTAGCCGCGATGCAGGGCGACGATGCCGCCGGCGAGATTGTGATATCGGCAATCTTCGAAGCCTGCATCGCGCAGCAGACCGAGCAGTGTTTCTTGATCAGGATGCTTGCGGATCGACTCGGCGAGGTAGCGATAACTGTCGGCATCTTGCGCGACCACTTGACCCAGCACGGGCAATACTTTGAAGGAGTAGAGATCGTAAATCGGCTTGAGGCCAGGTGCTGTCGGTTGCGAAAACTCGAGCACCAGCAACTGGCCACCCGGTTTCAGCACCCGATACATCGAGCGCAGCGCCGCGGGTTTATCGGTGACGTTGCGCAGTCCGAAACCGATGCTGATGCAGTCGAAGCTGTTGTCGGCGAAGGGCAGACATTCGGCATTGGCCTGCACATATTCGATGCCATGGACGATGCCGCTGTCGATGGTACGGTCGCGTCCGTGAGCGAGCATGGCGCCATTAATATCGGAGAGCACCACAAGCCCGCGCTCACCGACCTGTTTTTTGAGGCCGCGAGCGAGATCGCCCGTGCCACCCGCGACATCGAGAGCGTGCTGACCCGGTCGCAGATGTGTCTGCGAGAGCGTGAACTCTTTCCACAGTCGGTGCAGACCGCCCGACATCAGATCGTTCATCAGGTCGTACTTGGGGGCCACCGAATCGAAAACGCCGCGAACGCGCTTCGCCTTGTCGCTCCAGGCGACCTGTTCGAAACCGAAGTGAGTGGTTTTGCTGTCGTTCTCGACGGCCATGCAACGGACTCCGCAGGGCCGATTATTGTAGCCGCGCGAGCGCCACTTCACGCGTCCTGTCTCGACCCTCCGGCGTGGGCTATGGCGTGGGCTATGGATTTTCGCCGGCGATGGGCGTAAAACATCGGCACGCGTACCGGTCCGCTAGCGGATCGGCCGAACGGGGGTTTGAAAAAAGCAAAAAGGGACTGTAGGCCGAGCATCTGCTCGGCCTTTTTTTTGCCCCGAATCGTGTCTGCGGTGGCTCAGCCTTTGTGGGCGGCGGCAACCCGCTCGAGATAGCGCTGCCACAGCATGTCGTGGTCGCGACCGAGCTCGCGCAAGTATTTCCAGCTATAAAGACCACTGTCGTGCCCGTCATCGAATAGCAGTCTGACGGCGTATTGACCGACCGGCTCGAGATTGCGGATTCCCACCCCCTGTTTGCCGAGCACCAGCGTTTCTTGCCCTGGGCCATGGCCTTTGACCTCGGCCGAGGGCGAATGCACCCGCAGAAACTCGAACGGCAGGGCATAACGCTCGGTCTCGCCAAAAGCGACCTCGAGGACCCGCGACTGACGGCGCAGGCGGATTTCGGTGGGGGCATCCATCTCGTTCATGCCTATTCCATGGGGTGGAGAGGGCAGCATCGTACCCGTCGTCCATGTCCTGTTCACGGTGACATTTGCATGGGGCGGTTGGATACTCGGGGGGACGGGTGGTTGACTGACTCGAACGGGGGTTCAATGGCGGCGACGGATACCTCGCATCCAGACTATTTTCACAAGGTCGTGGATTGCCAGTGGGCATGCCCTGCCCACACAGACGTGCCGGAGTACATCCGGCTGATTGCCCAAGGGCGCTTTACCGACGCCTACATGGTGAATCGGCGCTCCAATGTATTCCCGGGTGTGCTGGGTCGAGTCTGTGACCGTCCCTGCGAACCCGCCTGTCGTCGCGGTCGCGTCGAACAGAAACCGGTCGCCATCTGTCGCTTGAAGCGCGTGGCTGCCGATCACAAAGACGAATTCCGCGATCGTCTGCCGCCGATCCCCACTCAAAAAAATGGCAAGCGTATCGCTTGCATCGGTGCGGGTTGTGCGTCGCTCACGGTGGCCAACGATCTGATGCCGCTAGGCTACGACGTCACGATCTTCGAGCAATTCGCGACTGCTGGCGGATTGATGCGCACGAACATTCCCTCGTTCCGTTTGCCGGCGGATGTACTCGACGAAGAAATCGGCGCGATTGTTGATATGGGCGTCGACCTGCGGTTGGGTCATCGCATCGAGTCCATGCGCAAGCTGCTCAATGAGGGTGGCTTCGATGCCGTTTTTGTCGGCTCCGGTGCACCCAAAGGCAAAGAGCTTTCGCTGCCGGGTCGTCAGGAAGGCGCGGCCAATATTCACATCGGTATCGCCTGGCTCGAGTCGATCGCGTTCGATCACGTCAAGACGGTCGGTCAGAACGTGCTCATCATCGGCGTCGGCAACACCGCGATGGACTGCTGCCGCAGTTCGCTGCGCCTCGGCGCCAAGAGCGTGAAGGTGATGGCGCGCAAGCCGCGTCAGTTCTTCAAAGCCTCGGAGTGGGAACTCGAGGATGCGGAAGCCGAAAGCGTCGAGATCATCATCAACCGTTCGCCGAAGAACTTCGTGATCGAGGGCGGTCGCCTCAAAGGCATGACGTTCGAGGTGATGGAATACGAATTCGACGCGCGCGGGCGTATCACGGCCGAGCGCATCACCGGCGAAGAGTTTTATCCGGCTGACGATGTGATCCTCGCCATCGGTCAGGAAAACGCCTTCCCGTGGATCGAGCGCGATCTCGGGATCGAGTTCGACAAGTGGGATGTGCCCAAGGTCGACGCCACCACCTTCGAGAGCACCCGTGCCGGCGTTTTCTTTGGTGGCGATGCCGCGTTCGGACCCAAAAACATCATCTGGTCGGTCGAGCACGGCCATCAGGCTGCCATTTCCATCCATCAGCACTGTCAGGGCAAGGCGGTCGCCGAGCGCATGGCGCCCGGCGTCAATCTGCAGAGCCGCAAGATGGGTATGCACGAGTGGTCCTACGCCAACGACTACAGTGCCACCGAGCGCCGTCTGGTGCCGCATGTTTCGCTCAAAGAGCGCTTCAAAAAAATCAATATCGAGGTCGAGCTCGGCTTCACCGCCGAGCAGGCCGCAGAAGAAGTGCAGCGCTGCCTCAACTGCGATGTGCAGACGGTTTTCGAGACCAAACTCTGCATCGAGTGCGATGCTTGCATCGATATCTGTCCGGTCGATTGCCTGACCATGACGCCGGAGGGCAGTGAAGACGAGCTGCGCACGCGTCTGAAGGCGCCGGCGAAGAATGTCACGCAGGCACTCTATGTAAGCGCGCCGCTGAAGTTCACCGGACGCGTCATGGTCAAAGATGAAGATGTTTGCGTGCACTGCGGCCTGTGTGCCGAGCGCTGTCCGACGGCCGCCTGGGACATGCAAAAGTCCTGGGTGAAATGGCCGCACGCCGTCGACCAGCCCGTCGCTGCCGCTGCTGCGACCACTGCCACTGCTACCGCTACTCCTTAAAGCCCGCGAACGGAGACCGTGCCGATGTCCGCTGCGCCTTCCCGCGTCAATGATTTCGTCATCAAGATCGCCACCGTCAACGGGACGGGCTCGGCCAGTGCCAATACGCTGCTCATGAAGTCGATCTTCCGCAGCGGCATCCCGGTGATGGGCAAGAACTACTTCCCGTCGAACATCCAGGGACTGCCGACGTGGTACGAGATCCGCGTCTCGAAAGATGGTTACGTCGCCCGTTCCGGCAAGGTCGACATCATGGTCGCGATGAATGCCGAGACCTACGCCCGCGATGTCCGCGATGTCGCGCCGGGCGGATATTTGATTTACGACTCGACTTGGCCGCGACCGGGACTGCTGAAGCGTGACGACGTCACGGTGCTCGGTGTGCCGCTCGCCCGTCTGTGCAACGAAAACTTCAAGGGTGTGCGTACGCGCATCCTGATGAAAAATATTTGCTACGCCGGTGTGCTTGCGGCACTGCTCGATCTCGACGTGGCGCGCATTCGCGAGCTGCTGGCCGAGACCTATGCAAAAAAACCGGCACTGGTCGAATCGAACATGCAGGCGATTCAGCTCGGCTATGACTATGCCAAGGCGAATTTGAGCTGTCCGCTGCCGCTGCGTGTCGACCAAATGGATAAAACCAGCGGTCATATCATGATCGACGGCAATACCGCAGCGGCGCTCGGTTGCGTTTATGCCGGTGCAACGGTTGCCGCCTGGTATCCGATCACGCCATCCACCTCGCTGATGGATGCCTTCAAAAGTTTTGCCGACAAAACGCGGATCGACCCTGAGACGGGCCGCGCCAATTTCGCTTTCATTCAGGCCGAAGACGAGTTGGCGGCAATCGGCATGGTGCTTGGTGCCAACTGGAACGGTGCGCGTTCGTTCACTGCCACCTCGGGTCCGGGTGTTTCTTTGATGAGCGAATTTCTCGGTTTGGCCTATTACGCGGAATTGCCGGCGGTACTTTTCGATGTGCAGCGGGTCGGACCGTCGACGGGCATGCCGACGCGCACACAGCAGTGCGATCTGATCTCGGCGGCCTATGCGTCGCACGGGGATACCAAACATGTTTGTCTCTATCCGGCGAATCCGGAAGAGTGTTTCTACATGGCAGTGCAGGCCTTCGACCTGGCGGAACGCTTGCAGACACCCGTGCTCGTCATGCTCGATCTCGATATCGGCATGAACGACTGGATGTGTCGCGATCTGGTTTGGGATGACAACTATCGACCGGATCGCGGCAAGGTACTCGGCAAGGCCGAGCTCGAAAAGATCGAGAAGTTCTACCGCTATCTCGATAAAGACGAAGACGGCATTCCCTATCGCAGCTTCCCGGGCGTGCATCCAAAGGGGGCGTATTTCACCCGCGGGTCAGGTCATACCCAATTCGGCACCTACACCGAAGATTCGGCGGAGTACCAGCTGGTGCTCGATCGCCTGCTACGCAAATTCGCCACGGCCAAGCGCCACGTGCCGCGACCCGTGGTCGAAGGAGACGGCAAGGCCAAGGCGGCGATCGTTTCGATCGGCAGTTGCGACGGTGCGGTGCGTGAAGCGCTCGATGTCATCGCCGCGCGCGGTGTGCATCTCGACTACATGCGCGTGCGTGGTTTCCCGTTCAGCGAAGAAGTCGAAAAATTCCTCGCCGATCATGAAGTCATCTATGTGGTCGAACAGAATCGCGATGCGCAATTCAAATCTTTGTTGACCCTCGAAACGCGCGTCGACAAAGCGAAGCTGCGCTCGCTTCTGCACTACAGCGGCTTGCCCGTGTCATCAAAATTCATCGTCGACGGCGTGCTCGGTGACCTGCTCGAAGATCGTCGCGCCGTCTCCGGAGTGGTGTCATGACGTTCATCCCCAAACCGAAGATTGCCCACCCTTCGCTGCCGCGAAACGAGCTCGGACTGACTCGTCGCGAATACGAAGGCGCGTTGTCCACGCTCTGCGCCGGCTGCGGCCACGATTCGATCACCGCAGCCATCATCGAGGCTTGCTGGGGCATCTCGATGCGCCCGGAAAATCTCGTCAAGCTGTCGGGCATCGGTTGCTCATCAAAGACCACGGCCTATTTCGTGAGCGGCGGCCATGGCTTCAACTCCGTGCACGGTCGCATGCCCTCGATCGCAATGGGCGCCAATGCGGCCAACCGCGACCTCTATTACATCGGCATCTCGGGCGACGGCGACTCGCTATCGATCGGTCTCGGGCAGTTTTGCCACGCGATCCGCCGTAACGTGAACATGCTGTACATCATCGAAAACAACGGGGTATACGGACTCACCAAGGGGCAGTTCTCGGCCTCGGCTGACATCGGTACCAAAGCCAAGAAGGGCGAGGTCAATCAACAGCCGCCGATCGATCCGGTGTTGCTCGCCATGAACCTGGGTGCGGGCTTCGTGGCGCGCAGTTTCTCGGGCGACAAGGCACAGCTCGTGCCGCTTATTCAGGCGGGGCTCAAATATCCGGGGTTTGCCCTGATCGATGTGCTCTCGCCCTGCGTGACCTTCAATGATCATGACGGCTCGACCAAGAGCTACGCTTTCACGCGTGAGCATTACGAGCCGGTGGTCGAGGCCGACTTCGTACCCTTCAAGAAAGAGATCGCGACCGACTATGCTGCCGGCGAAGCCGTGCCGGTGATGCTGCATGACGGCAGCCGTGTGTTGCTGCGCAAGCTTGCCGAAGACTACGATCCGACCGACGAATTGCACGCGCATGACTACGTGCAGCAGCACATCGCCAAGGGCGAATACCTCACGGGTTTGCTGCATTGCCGGCCGACGCAAGACACGGAATTCCACTCCCTCAACCGGACTCCCGACCTGCCGCTGAACCAGCTGCCGTTCGAGCGTCTCAATCCGGGTTCAAAACAGCTCGGCAAGTTGATGGCGCGTTACCGCTGAGTGACCTAAACTTGCGCCCCCGGCGAATGGATCGCCGTTTTCAGCGGAGTCGAAGAGATGGGCAAGGGTGACAGCAGAAGCCGTCGCGGCAAGATTTATCAGGGTTCTTTCGGCAAGACCCGTCCCAAGGATCCGGCTCGCGCCA
>JBJTAV010000010.1:0-18218 GCA_046091005.1 Gammaproteobacteria bacterium
CCGAGAACTTGCAGACCACACCGATCGCGATCACGGCGCTCACCGCCAACACGATCGCGGAACTTGGCATCAGCAATAACAAAAATCTCTTCGGCGTTGTGCCGAACGTGCAGGGCTTCGAACCGCCCTCCTCGCGCGGTAATCTCTCGATCAACATCCGCGGCGTGCCCTCGGGCAACGCCAACAGCGTGTCGAACGATCCGGCCTCGGCGCTGTATGTTGATGGGGTTTATGTATCCAAGGGCTTCGGCGTCGGCCTCGATGTCATGGACCTCGAGCGCATTGAAGTGCTGCGCGGCCCCCAGGGCACTCTCTATGGTCGCAACACCACGGGTGGTGCGGTCAACTTCGTCTCACGCAAGCCGAGTGGCGACTTCCGCCTCGACGCGCGCGTCGGTACCGGCAACTACAGCCTGCGTGACTATCGCGTGGCGGTCGACCTGCCGAGCATGGGCTCGCTCGCGAGCAGCTTCTCCTACTTCAAGCGCGAGCGTGATCCGCTCTACGGCAACACCAATCCGGCCAACAAGGGTTCAGAGAACCTGAACCGCGAGGGCTGGCGCATTGCGCTCGAACTTACGCCGAGCGACAACTTCACCGCTAGCTACAGCTTCACGCACTCTGAGCTCGAAGAATTCTCGCAGGCGCTGAAGCCCTTTGGTCTCACGCCGACCGCAGCCGCAGTCGCTGCGACGCCGGGCTATCCGACCAACGTGCAGCTGACGAGCCGCAGCCGTTCGCAGACGCTCACGGGAATCCAGTCGAACCTCGCCTTCCTCGGCCCCGCGGCTGCAACCCCGCAAGTTCGTCAGCTCAGCCAGTGGATCAGCGACTACATCGTTTGGGAAAACAAAATGTACGCGGCAGGCGTCAGCCGGCCGAACACGATCTCGAGTGACAGCCCGCTGCGCTCGAGCAACGATGTGGATGCGCATGGCCTCACGCTCTCCTGGCGGCCGAACATGCCCTCGCTCGGCGAGGTCGAGTTCAAGTCGATCACGGGCTACCGCACGGTCGAGAACCTCAACCAGGGTGACCTCGATGGCGTTGACGGCACGGTTCGTCCGCTTGGCAACGGCCTGACCACGGGCGTGATTCACGATGTCGTGCTCGCCACCATCGGCGGCCTGTTCTTCAATTCGGTTTCACCGGCGATTCCGGCCGCGACCGAGTTTGCGACGGCGGTGTCGATCGTTGATGCGATCAATGCCAACGGCAGCCAGCGTTCGTTTGCCAACTGGGCGCTCACCAACGTTGAGACCTTCCAGCAAGAGTTCGCGATGGTCGGCAAGAAGGGCAACCTCGATTACACGGCAGGCCTCTTCTACTACAAGGACGAAGGTGAGTTCCGCAACAATCGCTGGGCGCTGTTCCCGATCTCGGCCTCGGACACCACCTCGCATGACAACGCCACCGAGTCCACGGCCATTTACGGTCAAGGCACTTGGCGCATGAGCGAGGACAGCCCGCTCGCCATCACGCTCGGCCTGCGCCACACCAAAGAAACCAAGGATGTCACCTACCTGTGGCGCAGCAGCGCCAATCCGGCAGGCTTCTTCGGCTTCATTTTTGCCGGTCAATCGGTGGCGAATGCCTACGTCGCCGATACGCTCGGCGAAACGCAGGCGCCCGTCGCCAATATCTTTGGCAAGTCCTTCAGCAAGGACTTCAGCAACACGAGCGGCAAGTTGACGCTGGGTTACGACGTCAATGACGACATCTACACCTATGCCACCTACTCGACCGGCTACAAGAGCGGCACCTACAACGGTGACTTCTACGACACCGTGAACAACACGGGCGACCTGTTGCGGCCGGAGAAGATCACCAACCTTGAAGCCGGGCTCAAGGCCGACATCACCCCGCGCTTCCGCGTCAACGCTGCGGTATTCAGCTACGAATACAAGGACATGCATGTGTCCTCGCTCTTCGTACGACCGAACGGCAGCGTGGTCAGCCGCATCCAGAATGCCGGTCGTGCCAAGCGCTACGGTGGCGAGCTCGAGCTCACCCTGCGCCCGATCGACAGCCTCACGGCCTCGCTCTCATGGTCGGGCGTGCGCGGTACCTTCGATGAGTTCCCGCTCGCGCGTAACGCCACCACCACCATTCCGAACACGGTGGACTTCGCCAAGCGCGGTCTGGCCCCTGACAGCCTCATCACGGCCAACATCGACTGGCAGCTTGCCAAGACCGAGCTCGCTCGCATCTCGCTCAACGTGAATGCGAACTACCAGTCTGAGGTGTTCGCGCAGGCGCTCTCCACCGACTCGTACGCTTCGGGCCCGGTGATCTTTGCGCAGCTGCCGAACAACAAGCGCACCATCGTCAACAGCCGCCTGAGCTTCAGCGACATGCAGGTTGGCAGCTCGAAGATGCGGGTCAGCGTTTGGGGTCGCAACCTGTTTGACGCCGACTACCGGGAGTTCTCGCTCGGCTTCGGTGCCTCGCTGGGTCTCAACCTCGCCCAGTACGGCGAGCCACGCACCTACGGCGTCGACTTCGCGGTGCTGCTCGGCGACAAGTAATACTTTGGGTGGCGTGACCGACTCGACGTCGGTCACGGCTCCAAAGTCCTCTACAAAGAAAGCCCGGTCGACAACGACCGGGCTTTTTTTATTCAGCTGCGCTCAAAAGAAAATCGGCGGCCCGTTCGCCGATCATGACGCAGGCGGCGTGGGTGTTACCCGAGATCAAGGTCGGCATGACCGAGGCATCGGCGATGCGCAGGCCGGATATGCCCTGCACTCTCAACTGCGGATCGACCACCGCATCGGGATCACTGCCCATGCGGCAGGTACCCACCGGGTGATAGCCCGTCGAGCCGAACTTGCGCGCGAATTCGAGTAGCGCGGCATCGCTCTGCGCAAGCTCACCCGGCTCGGCCTCGGCTTCGATCAAAGATGCGAGGGGATGGGCTGCGGCCACATCACGGGCGATCCGCATGCCGCGAACGGTCAATTTCTGATCACTCTCCGCGACTAAATATCGATGAAGGATCTGCGGCGGTGACAAAGGATCGGTGGAGTTAATGGCCACTTCCCCTCGCGATACTGGGCGCATGACGCAAGGCGCGATGGTCAGGCCCGGGTATTTGCTGAGCGCACCCTTGCCGCCCCTGGCCGCAATCTCGAGATCGCCGGTGACTGGCAAGCAGTGATATTGCAGGTCAGGGCGCTGCTGCGCTCGGTCGCTGCACACGAAAGCGCCACTCTGCGCCGCGGGTATGGTGAACGGTCCGCTACGCTGCACGAGATAACGCCAAAAATTGCGCAACAGACCCCAGCCTGCCAGCTCACCGTTGTAGCTGAAGACACCGGGTTTGACCCGAAAGCCCATCGGGACGACGTAATGATCCTGCAGGTTGGCACCCACGGCGGGCCGATCGAGTACCACGCTGATGCCGTGCTCGCCGAGCAATCGCGCATCACCAATGCCTGATAACTGTAGCAGTTGCGGGGTATGGTAAGCCCCTGCCGCGAGAATGACCTCGCGCCGCGCGCGAAGGCGCTTGCGCTCGCCACCGAGATCACACTCGACGGCGCTCGCCCGGACCCCCGCATCCCCCCGTTCAAAAATAATGCGTCTTGCGACCGCCTCGGTGTGAATCTCGAGATTATCGCGATCTTTGATCGGGTCCAAAAATATGCGCGCGGCTGACCAACGCTCACCGCGATCGATGCTGGACTCGTAGTAGCCGCTACCCCGCTGTACGCCGTCATTGAAAGTCTCGGTGACGGACGTCCCGGTCGCAGCAAATGCCGCGATTACCGCGTCGTTGGTGGAATCTTTCTCGATGGCTTTTTGGACGCGCAGTTCAGACTTCTCGAACCAGGGCAGCACCTCGGGCCAGCTCCAACCCGTTGCCCCTGCCGCCGCCCAGTCTGCGTAGTCGGCCGCCTGACCGCGAATATAGATGAGGCCATTGATGTTCGATGAGCCACCGAGTCCCTTGCCGCGCGGCAACAACACCCGTCGACCGTCGAGGCCGGGCTCGGGCGCCGAGAAGTAATGCCAGCTGAGACCCGGCTCGAAGGCGATCTTGCCGTAACCAATCGGCATGCGAACAAAGAAACTGCTTGCACTGCCGCCCGCCTCAAGCAACGCCACACGGTGACGCCCGCCTGCACTCAGCCGATTGGCGAGCACACAGCCCGCCGAGCCTGCGCCGACGATGATGTAATCGAAGTCGCCGGTTGTGCGCCCCACAGAGCCCTTCAGCCCTCGCGTTTGCGAGCGATGATCTTGGCGACGCGGTGATCGTATTTCAGCGTCGACACCGCGATGGAGGTCTCGACGTGACGCACGCCGGGCAGCGCAAGAATGCGGTTATTGGCGATCGAAACGATCTCTTCGAGCGAGCTGAAGAGGCCGATGCAGAGGATGTCGTAGCGGCCCGCCATCGCGATCACGCAACCGATCTCGCGCATCGACGAAATACGCGTACAAAGATTTTGTACTTCGCTGAGCTGCGCCTGAATGCCGATCAGCACCACTTTCGGCGCGCCAATGGAGGCGACGTTGGTGACTGCCGTGAAGCGGATGAGGTTGGCCGCCTCGAGACGCTTGATGCGACCACGCACCGTGCCTTCGGTGACCCCCAAAGATTGGGCCAACAGGCGATTGCTCGCCCGCGCATCGCTCGTGAGTTTGTCTATGATCTTGCGATCGAGTTCATCAACGACGTATTCGATCACGATATGGGCGCCACTTCGAAGTTGTATTTCACGACCTCGGCCGCGATCCCGCACTCAATGCTGCGTATGCCCTTGATCTTGGCAATGTCGCGCAGCAGCAGCGAATGCAATTCATCGAAATCGTGCAAGGCCACCAGCGTCTCGATGTCGCGCGCACCGGTCACCACATGCACGCTGAAAACCTCGGGGAGGCGCGCAAGCTCTTGGGCGACATGCTCTGCCGGCCTGCCCTGCACCTGCACACCGACTGCCAGCAATACTTTGTAGCCGATCGCGGCAAAATCGGTGACGGCCACCACCTTCATGGCCTTGGAGTTCTCGAGCCTGCGAATGCGGGCGCTGACCGTCGCGGCCGCCATGCCGAGCTTGCGGGCGAGTTCCTGGTTGGTGGCGCGACCATCCTTGCGCAGCAGCGCAATGATCTTTTGATCGACCTCGTCGAGTTGGATTGCCGGCCCTTGTTCATTGACCTTGGCCATCAGTGCCTACCCTCCACGCCGGCCACCATGAAGCGGCTAATGGTATCAGCGACGCAGGCGGGACGATCACTCCCTTCGATCTCGACCGTCACGCGCACCACGGTTTGAATGCCGCCTGTGACATCGGTAACCGAGATGATTTCCCCCTTGCCCCGAATGCGACTGCCTACGCGCACGGGCGCAGGAAAGCGCACGCGGTCGAGCCCGTAGTTGATCCCCATGCCTGAAATATCGACACGCATCAGTTGCGGCAAGAAATAACTGCAGAGTGATAGCGTGAGGTAACCATGAGCGATCGTGCTGCCGAAAGGCCCCTGACGCGAACGCTCGACGTCAACGTGGATCCACTGATGATCGCCCGTGGCGTCGGCAAAACCATCGACGCGTGACTGCTCGATCGTCAGCCAGTCTGTGGGCCCCATCGTGGTGCCTGCAGCAGCGCGCAGGTCATCGATGGTATTGAAAATACGGGTCATGCGCGTCTCGCTTCAGGGGTGCTGACTGGAGACCGAGAGTATTTCACCGGTCATGTAACTCGAGAGATCGGAGGCCAAAAAAATCATGGCGTTGGCGACTTCCCAAACCTCGGCGGGTCGTCCAAAGGCTTCACGCCGCGCGAGCTCGGCGAGCAACTCGGGCGTTGTGGTCTTCGCCAGAAACGCATGCATGGCGATCGATGGCGCCACCGCATTGATGCGCACGCCATGCGGCGCAGCCTCGAGTGCGGCACAGCGCGTGAAGGCCATGACACCTGCCTTGGCGGCCGCGTAGTGCGACTGACCGGCCTGTGCTCGCCAGCCGAGCACCGAGGCGTTGTTGACGATGGCACCGCGTCTGCGGTCCTGCATGTGCGGCAAGATTGCGCGCGTCATGCGCATCACGCTGGTCAAAGAAACGTCAATCACGCGCGACCACTCGATGTCAGTCATGTCGACGACATTGGCCGTACCACCGAGCCCCGCGTTGTTGATCAGCACATCGATATGGCCCAGGGTCTCGATGGCGCTCGAGACAAGGGCATCAACATCTGACTGCCGGGTCACATCGCAGCTCTTCGAGAACACCTGTTGTGCACCGGCCGCGCGCAGACGCTCAACTGCTTCACCGAGACGGCGCTCATGAATATCACTGACGAAGACCCGTGCACCCTCTTCGAGGCAGCGCTTCGCGGCAGCGAAGCCGATGCCGGTGCCGGCGGCCGCCGTCACGAGCACCGTTTGCCCGGCCAAAAGATTTCGGCCCGGGGGATATTGGGGCGCTGGTGGAGTGATCGAGTCAGCGGTCACCGCGCGGCTCCTTCGGCAGACCGAGCGCACGCTCGGCGATGATATTGCGCTGGATCTGATTCGTGCCGCCGTAAATCGTGTCGGCTCGCGAGAAGAGATAGAGATACGGCAGATCAGCGAGCTCATAGCCTTCGCCGGTACACAGCTCCCCCGGTGCCCCCACGACATCCATGGCGAGCTCACCCAGCTTTTTGCGCCAGGTAGCCCAGTGCAATTTGTAGGTCAAAGCCTCGGCGCCCAGTGATCCGGACGTGGCCCGCGAGAGCATGCGCAGCGCGCTGTAACGCATGATGCGCAGTCCCACCCAGGCCTCGGCAATGCGTTGACGAATGAGTGGATCTTTGGCGGCACCGTTCTCGCGGGCTGCGGCGATCAAGAGGTCGAGCTCGTTGCGAAAAGTCATCTGTTGCGCGAGCGTGGACACACCGCGCTCAAAAGCGAGCGTGCCCATGGCCACCTTCCAACCTTCGCCCGGCTTGCCGACGCAATATTCGGCCTTGGTACGCGCACCATCAAAGAATGTTTCGTTGAACTCGGCATCGCCGGTCATCTGTCTGATCGGTTTGACGGTGACACCCTTTTGCTTCATAGGCACGAGCAGATAGGAGATGCCCGCAGGACCCTTGCTGCCCTCTTCGGTTCGACACACGACGAAACACCAGTCTGCAAACTGCGCGAGCGAGGTCCATATTTTTTGACCCTCGATGACCCACTCCGGACCGCTCGGGCCATGCTCGAGCCGCGCGCGCGTGCGCACATTGGAGAGGTCAGACCCCGCATTCGGTTCACTGTAGCCCTGACACCAAAATTCTTCGCCACGGGCAATCGGCAACAAAAAGCGCTCGCGCTGCAGATCGTTACCGAAATGCAGGATGGTGGGTCCTGCGAGCTCGGTGCCGAGATGCCCGACGCGACCCGGCGCACCCGAGCGGGCGTACTCTTCGGCGAAAATCACTTGCTCGGCGAGCGAGGCATCGCGACCGCCGTATTTTTCGGGCCAGCCGATCACGCTCCAGCGCGCGCGGCCTAGCGCCCGCTCCCACTCCATACGCTGCTCGGCACGAAAGGTTTGGCTGACGATGCCACGTATATCGGCGAAAGGCCCCGAGATTTGCTCGTCGAGCCAAGCCGCACACTCGGCGCGGAAAGCCTCTTCGGCTGCGGTAAAACGAATTTTCATGGGGTCCCCGTTGCGGCGTCGAGGCCGATCAAGCTGGCGATGCGCTCGCGATGATGTTGCGGATGACCGAGCAAGTTGATCGTTGCGCGTGCGCGCTTGAAAAAGAGATGCGTGTCGTATCCCCAAGTGAAACCGATGCCACCGTGCAGCTGAATCGCGTTGCCCGCGACATCGTGAAAGCCGGATGAGCATTGAACTTTGACCAGCGCTGCCGCCTCGGCAAGTTCCTGTGCACCACTTGATGGATCCGATCGATATTCATCGACCACGCAGGCTGCGTAATAGACCGCCGAGCGTGCCGCCTCGCAGACCACCATCATGTCAGCGAGTCGATGTTTGATCGCCTGAAAGCTGCCAATCACCCGTCCAAACTGCACGCGCTGACTCGTGTAACCCGTGGTGAGTTCAAGCACCGCCTGCATCGCTCCCAATTGCTCCGCGGCCAGAGCCACTTGGGCGATCTGCAAACCACGCTCGACACAGGGCGTGCCACCATCGACCAGCACAGCCTGCGGCCGGGCATCTTTGAATAGGAGTCTCGCGTAAGGCCGCGTGAGATCCATCGCGGCCAGTTTTTTGATCTCGAGACCCGCAGTGCCTGCCTCGATGGCGACCAAGGCAAGCCCGCCCCTGCCGGCACGCCGATCATGCGCCACCACCACAAAGATATCAGCGGTGTGTCCGTTGAGCACAAACGAGGCATGGCCCTGCAGCAGCGCATGACCATCGCGCTCGATGAGCTCGGCCGCGACGGCGAGCTCGTCGTAACGACCGCTGTCGCCCGTGATGGCAGCCGCCGCACTCGCCTCACCGCTCGCAAGGCGGGACAAGATCGCATCGCGCATCTCGCTGGCCGCAGACTCGAGCAGCAAAGCACTCGCGATCCCCGCGGAGGCCAAAAACGGCCCGCCGTAAAGACCGCGTCCCTGCTCCTCGAGCAGGATCGCGAGTTCCACCATGCCTAGCCCACTACCGCCTGTGGACTCAGGCAGCGCGATCCCCGCCCAGCCGAGCTCACGGGTCATGGCCTGCCAGAGCGCCGGATCATGACCCTCGGGTCGCGAGATATCTTTGCGCAGTTGCGCGATGCTCGCGCGTTCAGTCAAAAATTCTCGGGCGGTTTCGCGGATGAGATTTTGGTCATCGGTAAAAGCGAATTGCATCGGCGACCTCAGCTTCCCCAGACTTTCTTTTGTGGTGGCCGCTCGGCGACGAGCTTGGCAATGACCGGGCCGAGTTCGGCCGGTTGCCAGCGCGCACCCTTGTCGATGGTCGGCCCATCGTTCCAGCCGTTTTCTAGGGTGATGCGCCCCCCTTCGATATCGAAGACCATACCGGTCACATTCGAAGATTGCGCACTGCCCAACCAGACGACGAGCGGCGCGATATTGGCAGGGCTCTGTCGATCGAAGCCGCCGTCGGGCGCACGCATTTTGTCGGCAAAGGCCTGCTCGGTCATGCGCGTCCGCGCGGCGGGCGCGAGCGCATTCGCCGTAATGCCGTAGCGGCGCAACTCGACCGCCTGCACCAGCGTCAGACTCGCGATGCCGCCCTTGGCAGCCGAATACACACTTTGACTGAGGCTGCCCTGCAGACCAGCGCCCGAGCTCGTATTGATGATGCGCGCATCGACCGGACGCCCCGCCTTCTGTTCGGCTCGCCAGTGCGCGACCGCATGGCTCGTCACACAGAAGTGACCGCGCAGATGCACACGGATGACGGCATCCCATTCCTCGACGGTCTGACTCACGAACATGCGATCGCGGACAAAGCCTGCGTTGTTGACGATCACATCGAGCCGACCAAAAGTTTGTATCGCGGTCTGCACGATGCGCGCTGCACCCTCCCAGTCGGCGACATCATCGCCATTGGCAACGGCCTCGCCGCCGGCGCTGCGGATCTCATCGACAACGGCCTGCGCCGTCGAAAGATCATGGCCTTCGCCGGTCAGACTGGTGCCTAAATCATTGATGACGACTTTAGCGCCCTCGCGCGCAAACGCCAGAGCGTACTCACGGCCGAGACCGCGCCCTGCGCCCGTGACAATGACGACGCGGTTCTCGCAGATGCCACTCATGAATTCTTTGCTCCACTCGACGAACCGGTGCTACTCGATGCACGCAAGTTTTCAATGATGGTGACGTTGGCCTGGCCACCGCCCTCGCACATGGTCAACAGGCCGTATCGCCCACCGCGACGCTCGAGCTCACCGAGGAGCGACGTCATGAGCCGCGCGCCGGTCGCGCCGAGCGGATGACCGAGCGCGATCGCGCCGCCGTTGACATTGATTTTTTGCGGATCAACGCCGAGTTCGCGTTGCCAGGCGAGGACCACCGAGGCAAATGCTTCGTTGATCTCGAAGAGATCGATATCTTCGAGCCGCAGGCCAGACTTCTTGAGGGCGTACTGTGTCGCCGGTATCGGCGCCGTCAACATCCAGACGGGATCGGCCGCCCGCACACTCAAATGAACAATCCGCGCACGCGGCGCAAGGCGATGCTCACGCACGGCCTGTTCCGAAGCGACGAGCAAAGCCGCAGAACAGTCGGCAATTTGGCTCGCCACTGCAGCCGTAACGCGACCGCCCGCTTGCAAGGGTTCGAGGGTCGCCATTTTTTCGAGCGAGGTACCACGACGCGGCGTCTCATCGCGCGCCAAAGCGCCAACGGGAGAAATCTCGGTATCGAATAGACCGCCATCGATGGCCGCGATCGCACGTTCGTTACTCGCAAGTGCGAAGCGCTCCATGTCGAGGCGAGAGATCTGCCACTTCTCGGCGATCATTTCTGCGGACCGAAACTGGGAGACTTCCTGCTCACCATAGCGAGCGCGCCAACCCGGCGAGTCGCGGAATGGATCGCGAAACCCTAGCGCCTGCCCTGCGATCATAGCCTGTGAAATCGGGATCAAATTCATCTGCTGCACGCCGCCCGCGACCACGAGGTCCTGAGTGCCACTCATGACGCCCTGCGCGGCAAAATGCAGCGCCTGTTGCGATGAACCGCATTGACGATCGATGGTCGTGCCGGGTACGTGCTCGGGCAGACCCGCCACCAACCAGCAGGTGCGCGCGATATCCCCCGCCTGCGGACCGATGGTGTCGACGCAACCCAAGACCACATCCTCGATCGCCGCTGGATCGACTGCGTTGCGTTGCATCAGCGCTGCGAGCGAATGCGCCCCGAGATCTGCGGGGTGCATCGCGGCAAGGCTGCCCTTTTTACGCCCTATCGGAGTGCGAACCGCATCGATGATGTACGCCGTGCTCATGCCCATTGCGCCTCGAGTTCACCGCGCAGCAAACTTTGATGCAGTGCCAAAAATTGTGCGGAGCGACCGCCGTTGAGACCGGCCAAGGCCCAAGCGCGCTTGGCGTAAAACTGCAGATCGACTTCCCAGGAATAGCCCATGGCGCCGTGTACCTGAATGGCGGCTCGCGCCGCACGATCGGCGGCATCAGCGGCCGCGACGGCCGCATGGGCAACTCGAACGGGCGCGAGAGTAGCCGCGGCGGCATAGACCACCGGGCGCGCAAACTCGAGTTTGACCATGACATCGGCGAGCGAATGTTTGACCGCTTGGTTGCTGCCGATGGCCTTGCCGAATTGCTTGCGCTCGAGCGAATAGGCCACGGCGATCTCAAGCATTCGTGACCCAAGCCCCAGCAGCTGCGCGGCGTTCAATACCGTACTGCGCGCCCGCGCGGCCTGCCATGCGCTCGCTGCCGCAGAGCCTGTCACCAGGGCGATGGGCTTGGCGTCGGTGAGCGCGATTTCGCTCAGCCGCCGCAGAGGGTCAACGCTCTCGCGGTGCGTCAAAGAAATGTCGGACGCACGATAGAGCGCGAGCTCGTCATCACTGCGGCCGAGCAGAAAATATTGCGCAAACGCCGCATCGGCCAGCATCGTGGTACCCGGCGCTGCGCTCCGTACCGGCGCGGCGCCCGGTGCCGGCGCGGCGCTCAGGACCAGCGCCGAGCCCACGAGCGTCTCTTGCAGCGTGCGATCGCCGAGCTCGCCTGGCGCAGCCCATACCAGCGCAGCCAACAAAGGATGCGCAACGCCCTCGACGTCGATCAAAGGCTCCGGAAGCGCAGCACGGCCGGCCTCTTCGGCGAGCAACACGAAATCGACGACGCCGAGACCGAGCCCGCCCTGCTCTGCAGGTACCAGCGCTCCGGTGAGCCCCAGTTCCGCAAGCCGCGCGCGACGCGTGGCGCAAGCCGCCTCGAAACTTGGCAGATCGCGGGCGTCAGCCGCGCGACGCAAATCACTGCCCTGACAGTGATCGGTCAGCAGATCGCGCAAAGATTGCGCCGCCAGTCGTTGCTCTTCGTCGAAGGTGAAGTCCATGGCTTCAGCCTTTGGGCATGCCGAGTACGCGCTCGGCAATGATGTTGCGCTGGATTTCATTGGCGCCCGCGTAGATCGGACCCGCCAATGAAAAGAGAAAACCGTCCATCCATCGTGTGGCTTCGTCTGCAGCTTTGGCGAAAGCACTGCCCTCGCCGCCGCCGAGGCCACGCAATTCAGCCCGCGCACCCAGAATGGCGAGCGCGGCTCGGTGCATGGAAAGATCGAGTTCGGACCAGAATATTTTATTGAGGCTGGCTTCGGCGCCGATCGAGCCGCCGGCGATCAATCGCGAGGCGGTCATGTAAGTCGAGAGCGCGTAGGCCTCGGCATCCATCCAGCACTGGGTGACCGTCGCAGCGACGCCGGGATCGATCGGGGCCGCCTGCTGCGCCTCGCGTCGATAAAGCTCGATCAGACGCTGCGCGGTGCGCTGAAAACGTGCTGGGCTGCGCAGCATCAAGCCGCGCTCGAAGCCCGCCGTCGCCATGGCAATCGACCAGCCCTGCCCCTCATCACCAATGCGGTTGGCCACCGGGACCCGTGCATTCTCGAAAAAGATTTCGGCAAAACCCGACTCGCCATCGAGTTGCGGAATACCGCGTACTGTGACCCCCGGCGTGCGCAGCGGCACCACCACGTAGGAGAGCCCGCGGTGGCGCTCCGATGCGCCATCGGTGCGAAACAAGCCGAAGCCCCAGTCTGCGTAGACGGCCCGCGTTGACCAAATCTTGTGACCGTTGATGACGTAATCGTCGCCGTCACGAATGGCTGTCGTGCGCAAGGCGGCAAGATCGGACCCTGCCTGCGGCTCAGACCAGACTTGTGCCCAAATATCCGCACCGGAGGCGAGCCGCGGCAAGAAGCGGGACTTTTGTTCCGACGTGCCGTATTCCATCAGCGTCGGACCGAACAGGAACACCCCGTTCTGATTGACGCGGCCCGGCGCATCGACCCGGTAATACTCTTCTTCGAAAATCAGCCACTCGATGAGATCGAGCCCGCGACCGCCGTATTCCTGCGGCCACGTCACCATGCTCCAGCGACCGCTGTGCAGCTTGGACTCCCAACGACGATGCGCCTCGAAACCCTCTGCGGTGTCGTACGACGGCAGCGCCTCACGCGGTACATTCGCCTCCAGCCAAGCGCGCGCTTCGGCGCGCAGCGCGTGCTGTCTCGGCGTGTATTGCAGATCGATTGCCATGCCCGTGCGATCGCGCGCTCAGAACTTTGCCGCTTCTTTACCTTCGACGAAGGCATCGCGCGATTTTTGCGAATCAGGACTCATGTACATCTCGAGCGTGAAGCCCTGCTCGAAGCGGTACGAGCGATCGACATCGACCGGCTCGATGCCGTTGAGCGATTCTTTGGCGAGCACCAGCGCACGACGACTCTTGCCCGCAATGACGGCGCAAAATTCGCGCGCCTTCTCGAGGAGTTCGGCACGCGGCACAACCTGCTCCACCGCGCCAAGCCGATAAGCCTCGCTCGCCGGACACTTGCCGCCGGTGAAAAAGAGCGCTCGCACCTTGTGCAACGGCAGCATGCGCGCAAGGTGGGACGCACCGCCCATGGCGCCGCGGTCGATTTCCGGCAAAGAAAAAAAGGCATCGTCCGCGGCGATGACCACATCGCTCGCACCACAGATACCGATCCCGCCGCCGATGATGAAGCCGTGAACCGCAGCCACCACCGGAACCTCGCAGGCGCGCACCGCGCGAAAGGTCAGGTAATTGCCGCGATTGACCTCGACGATGCGCTCCGGATGACCCTGCAATTCTTTGATGTCGACACCGGCGCAAAATCCCTTGCCCTCGCCACGGATCATCACGCAGCGCACTTCGGGATTACGCCCGGTGCGTTCGATGGTCTCGGCCAGCTCGAGCCAGGTGCGGGCATCGAGCGCGTTCACTGGCGGATGCGCAAGCACGATCTCGGCCACACGCTCATGAATTTCGACTTTGATCGGCATATCACACCCCTTTGCAGAGCTGGCCCAAGCGCGCCTCGGCCTCGCCCACCATGGCGGCAACGAGTTCATCGCAGCTCGGCAGATCACCGAGGATGCCGGCCACCATCCCCGTGGACATCACGCCTTCGGAGGGTCGGCCCTGAATCATTGAACGTTCGATCAACACCGGTGAATTGGCCGCCATCAGTGCCTGGCCGAAAGACAGCCCGCCCTCACGCTGCATGCCGCGAGCTGCGGTCACAAGCTCGCCGAGTTTGGCGCCTGTCAAACGTTTGAGCCGCAGCGCATTGCGTAGTGCCCCTACCAGAAGCTGCAGCGGACCTGCGTGTTCGATATCAGCCAAGACCTCGTTGCGGATCAGCCGATGTTGCAGGCCATCGAGCCGTGTCGTGAGGACAATGTCATCAAGCCCCGCAGTGACGTAGCGCTTTTTGGTGACTTCGGGAACGGGACAATCCCGGGTCATGAGAAATCGGGTGCCCATGGCAACCCCTGCCGCCCCGTAAGCGAGCGCGGCGGCAAGGCCGCGACCATCAAAGAAACCGCCCGCCGCAACTACTGGAACTTTGACGGCATCGAGCACCTGCGGCAACAGCAGCGTAGTCGGCACGGAGCCGGTGTGGCCACCGCCCTCGCCGCCCTGGATGGTCAAGGCATCGACGCCGATCTGCACCATTTTTTGAGCATGACGGAGGGCGCCGACCGTGGGCATGCAAACGATGCCGGCATCACGAAAGCGCTTGATCATGGCCTTGTCGGGACCGCGCCCGAAACTCACCGCCTTGACCTTGGCGGCTATGATGGTGTCGACGATCTGTGCCGCGCCCGGCTGGAACATGTGGAAATTGACGCCGAAGGGACGATCGGTGAGCGAGCGCACCTGCTCGATCGCAGGACCGACTTCTTCGGCACGCAGCGAAGCAGCTGCAAGAAAGCCGAAAGCACCCGCGTTGCAGGACGCGGCGACAAGCTCGGGTCGCGCCACCCAACCCATCGCGGTCTGCACGATCGGATAGCGGCAGCCGAGCATATCGACGAGCGGCGTGTGCAACAGGGTGGTCACCACTCAGCCCTCGCGAGTCGGTTTTTCTTTGTTGGCGCTGGCCATCGATTTGACGTCCATGCCGCCGAGATTGTTGCCCATGGTGAGATCACCCTGCGCGTGCGCAAAGTGATGCATATGGAACACGGCGTCCATCGCCGAACGCTTGCCCTGCAAATCTTCGACGTGATTGATCGCCTGCTTGGTGAGCGCGAGCCCAAGCCGCGGCATGCCGGCGATCCGCTCGGCAAGCTGCGTGGTCGCGGTCTCGAGATCAGCGCGCGGCACGACGCGGTTGACCATGCCCATCTGATAGGCGCGCTCGGCACTCATGCGCTCGCCGGTGAACAGGAATTCTTTGGCGATGCGCGGATTGAGCTCGTAAGGATGGGCAAAATATTCGACGCCGGGGATCCCCATGCGGACCACTGGATCTGCAAAGTAGGCATCGTCAGCCGCCACGATCAGATCGCAGACCCAAGCCAGCATCAGCCCGCCTGCGATGCAGGCACCGTGCACCATGGCGATGGTGGGTTTTGGCAGCTCGCGCCAGCGCCGACACATGCCGAGGTATACCTCTTGCTCGCGCGCATAAAAATATTCGGCGCCCGGCTTGTTCACGTGGTCGTACCAAAGCGTTTTGCGCTCGGGCCAACTTTTGGCCACATCGCGCCCGGGCGTGCCGATGTCGTGACCCCCGGAAAAATGTTTGCCCGCGCCGCGCAGCACGATGACTTTGACGGCATCGTCGGCGACCGCCCTGCGCAGGCAATCATCGATGGCATAGGTCATTTGCGAGTTCTGCGAGTTGGCAAACTCGGGCCGATTCAGCGTCAACCACGCCACCGCACCCCGTGTTTCATAGAGCACGGGTGTCTCGGTTTCGTAGCGAATGTCTGCAGTGCGTGGTTCGACGGTTTCGCTCATGCGTCCACTCCCCTGCGTCAGCGCCGGTCGCCCGGCGGATCACCCTTGAAGACAGTGCCGCGCAGGTTGCGCGGATCGAGTCGCTCGCGAATGAGCGCGAGCTGTTCATCGGTGGGCGCCGGCGTGACCGGAGTCTCGGCTTGCACGACGATCGGAAAACCCGTCGCCTCTTGCACCTGCGCCACCGTCACGCCCGGATGCACCGACAACAGGCGCACGGCATGATTCGCCGTGCCAAAGTCGAGCACCCCAAGATCAGTAATCATTCGGCCGATACGCAAGGTCGATGGGACCTTGCCCTCCGGCCAGCGCTGCGGGTTGTAACCTGCACTGCACACCATATCGACTTCACCCGGCACGAATACACGTGTCGAGTGATTGGGCACGAAGATGCTGTTGGCGTGCGAAATGGAATTGCCCGGGAATCCGCGTGCACCGAGGATCGCGGCCTTGGGCTTGGCGTAATCACCAACCACGCTGATGTTCATTTGACCAAAGCGGTCGACCTGCACGGGGCCGACCAGCGCGTGGCGCCGCCCACCCCAGAGCAGATCAAAGGTACGGGAATACGGCATCCAACCCTCAACCAGAGGATCGCGGGCACGACGGGGCCCGAGCGCAACCGGTTCTGCGAGCAGATACGCCTCGCCGTCGGTCATCAATAGATCGGGATTGAAGCTGAGCCGTGCAAGGCCCGCCGCGATGCGCGGAATGACACCAATACCGGTGGCGAGCACTTCACCCTCGCCGCGCCAAACTTCGGCGCATTGCGCGATGCAGAGCTCGGCGATTGTATAGGGGTGAGTGGTCATACCGTTGCTCAGTAAATGGTGCTCAATAAACCGGCGGCGGGATGCTGTTGATCCGCAATCGACCGCCTACCGCTGCGAGGTAATCATCGTGGCTCGGCAAATCGACGTAGCGGGCTCGATAGGCCGCCCAGGCCTCGGGTGTAGTCGCCGCGTTGTATTCTTTGAGGTGATCGATGTCGATGCCGTAGCCTGGCACGCCAGCCGTCGGGTGCGCACCAAAGGGCGCCTCGACCACGCCGGTCACGACCGAGCGCTCAAAGGGCTGATAACGCGCGCGATCATGATTGCAGATCTTGGCCGTGGCCACGATCTGCTCACAGCTCAAATAAACACGCTCGGCGGCCCGACCCATGAGATCGTCAAAGAAAGGATCGGGACTCAGGATGACACTGTTGCCGCGCTCGTCCGCCTCGGTGACGTGCAGCAGCGCCGCATCGAGCCGCAGCGCAGGCATGGCGACCAAGGTCGAACCATCGTCATAAGGCGAGCGCACGAGCCGGATGCTCGGATTGCGCGCCACGACGTCGGTCCCGAGGCCCACGGGTGTCGGCAAAAACGGCACGTGCATCGCCGCGGCCCGCAGACCGAGCTGCACCATGCCCTCGTCGAGTTCCATCACTTCGAAAGCACCAGCCTGACGCGCATTGCGGAAATGCATGTCGAGCGGCAGTACGTCGAGCGAGACGAAGCCGAAAATCAATTTGCGCAGTTTGCCCGCTGCCGCGAGCAGCCCCACGTCCGGACCACCGTAAGAGACTACGGTCAGATCGCGCAGCGGCGAACGCAGGATTTCACGTACCAAAGCCATCGGCTTGCGTCGCGTGGCCCAGCCACCGATACCGATCGTCATGCCGTCGCGCAGTTGAGCGACGACGTCTGCTGCAGTCATTTTTTTGTTCATGCGGGCGTCTTCATGCCGGCGGTGGCGACCACTTGTGACCCCAGGTGTCGGCGATCAGGCTGCGGGTCGGCACCCACGTGCTCCAGTCCGGTGTCAGCCCCATGCAACCGACCTCGAGATCGAAGCCGCCTGGTGTTGCGACATAGAAGCTGATCATCCCGTCATTCGAGTGCCGGCCGAGCGACGAAGAAATGTGATAACCGGCGGCGACACAACGATCGAGCGCACGACCGACATCATCGATGTCGCGCATTTCGACCATGGTGTGCACGAGACCCGAAGGCACCGGCATCGGAATGAGCGCGAGACTGTGGTGACGCCGACAGCTTGCGTGCAAAAAACGTATGCACAGCTCGGGCACGGCAGGATCCGGCGACATCACGAGACGCATCTCGTCGGGATCACCGAAGCCGAGCAAAGATTTGTAGACGTCGAGGCTGCGCTCGAGCTGCGGCGTCGGCAGCACGACATGGCCCGCACCGAGATCGCCAGTGACGAAACCGGAGACGCCCTGCGATGACATGAACGGGTCGTAGCCACGGAAGCGACCCCAATAAAGCTCGAAGGCGT
>JBJTAV010000011.1:0-2713 GCA_046091005.1 Gammaproteobacteria bacterium
CAACGGTGCCAACGAGACCGGCCGCACGGCGACCGATCCGAAGACCGTTGATGCCGGCTTCGACACCACCGCCTACATCGGCGCGGTACGTGATGCGAACGACACCTGGTATTCGGGTTGGACCTGCAACTCGGCGACCGCGTCCTTCGGCAGTGCGAGCACGGCCTGCACCACGCTGCCGCGAATCACGCCGTAATCACGCCGGAATCACGCAGTAAGGATCAATAATGGATAGGTCAGTCGCGGTGTCTCGCTCCATGTTGCTGCTTGCCGCCGCGATCGTTCCGGTGGTGGCGCTCGGTCAAAGTCCTCAAACCGTGGAGCCAGCACCCGTGGACCCGCCGCCGGCCGTCGAGCCGGCGGCTGCTGACCCCGCGGCTGCTGACCCGGCGGCCGCAGAGGGCGAGGTTGTCGAGGAAGTGGTCGACGTCGACACCATCGGCGAAATCGTGATCGTGGGTCGACGTGATCGGAATTTGCAGCAGGCCACGAACGTAGTGCTCTCGGTGTTGTCGGCCGAAGACATCGCGCGCACGGGAGAGGGTGATGTCGCGGGAGCGTTGTCGCGCGTCACCGGCCTCAGCGTGGCGAACAACGGCTTTGTGTATGTGCGCGGTCTCGGCGATCGATATTCCCAAGCACTGCTCAATGGATCGCCGTTGCCGAGCCCCGAGCCGCTGCGTCGTGCCGTGCCGCTCGATATTTTCCCGACCGACGTCATCTCGTCGTCGCTCGTTCAAAAGAGCTACTCGGCGAATCTTCCGGGCGAGTTTGGCGGTGGTCTGATCAACCTGACCACTCTCACGGTTCCGAAAGCGCCGTTTTTGAAGTTCGGTATCGGCGTGAGCGGTGATACTGAAACCAGCGGGCAAATCGGCTATTCCCATTACGGCAGCAAATACGATGCGCTCGGCATGGATCGCGGAATCCGCAAGGTTCCGCCCGCCATGGCAGCCTTTATTGCGAGTGGCGACAAGCTGAGCTCGGGCAAAATCGACACAGGCGATATTGCCAAACAGTTTTTGAATACCCGCACCGGTGTCGTGCAGTTCAACGACAAGATGCCGGTCAACGCCTCGGCTTCGCTGACGGGCGGCACCTCGCGCATCATTGGTGATGGCGAGTTCGGCATCGTGGCGACGGCGGGCTACAGCAATGCCTGGAGCACCAAAGACAACACCGAGCAGACGGCGGCCGACGCTGCGCTCGCGCTGATCGACAAGAACTATCGCGAGGTCTCGACGGAAAATCGCATCGTGGTCAACGGCCTCTTGGGTCTTGGCTACGAGTTTGGCGAGGGCAACAAGCTTCGATGGACCAACCTGATCGTTCGCGACACGATCAAGAGAACGGCCTTGGCTGAAGGCATTCAAAGCAGTCAGAAAACCGGGTTCGATTTCATTGAACAAAACACCGGCTGGTACGAGCGCGAGGTTTGGAGTTCGCAGCTGAGCGGCGGTCTGAATTTCGACCCGTTCAAGGTCGACGCACGCGTGGCGGTGGCGAACTCGCGCCGTGAAGCGCCGTTCGAGCTCGGCGTCGGCTACTCGCGATCCAACATTGCGGCCAGCCCGTTTGGTTCCTATTTCATCAATCGTCTCGACAATGGCCAGACTGGCTTCGCCGAAATCGCTTTTTCCAACCTTGATGAATCTCTGCTCTCTGGCGGCATCGATTTTTCTTATGAGTTCTCGCCGCAGTTTGTCGTGTCCGCGGGTTTGGAGAGCAGCAAGACCGAGCGTGATTCAGAGCGCCGCGAGTTCTTGTTCATTGCGCCCTCCGATTTCGAGACGGGCGTCGGCATGTTGCGCCCGGACTTGCTGCTCGGTGGAGCAATCATCGAGTATTACCGGATCGGTTTGATTGAATCGACGGAATCCGACCCCGCGTTTTCTGCGACGCTGAAGACGAACGGTAGCTACCTGCAAGTGCAGGCGGAGATCGTCGAAGGCCTCGAAATCAACGCCGGTGTTCGTCACGAAAAAGGTGAGCAGCGGGTTCGTCCGTTGCAGGTGTTCTCGACGCCGAGCAATTCCGGAGCCAATACCTCGCTCGACAACTCGTACGTGTTGCCGGCGGCAACGCTGACTTGGAAGTTTGCGGATGACATGCAGGCGCGGTTCAACATATCGAAGACCATTGCCCGTCCGCAGTTCCGCGAGCTCATGTTCCAGGCGTACTACGACCCGGAGAGCAATCGCGCGTATATCGGGAATCCGCTGCTTGTCGACAGCGAGTTTCTCAATGCCGAGGCGCGGTGGGAGTGGTACTTCCCGCCGAATCAGCGGGTTGCCGTCGCCGGATTCTGGAAAGAAATCGACAAACCGATCGAGGCCTTCACCAGCTTCAGCGACAACAATCCGCTGACGAGCTTCGCGAATGCGCCAGCGGCCACGCTTTACGGTGTCGAGCTCGAGTCGCAGTTGTACTTCGACATGGACACATTCTCCGACGCGGATTTCTTTGCGAATCGGCGAGCGGTGGTGATCGGCAACTACACCTGGTCAGACTCGAAGATCGAGGTGAAGCCCGGCGATACCGCTGCGCTCTTTGGCACAGCGATCCAGGCGGCGAGTAATTTCTTTGCCGACGGCGCGCCGCTCACGGGCCAGTCGCAGCACCTCGCGAATATCCAACTCGGCTTCGAGGACTCGGCGTCGCTATCACAACAAACCTTGCTTATCTCGTACGCGAGCGATCGGGCGACCGGACG
>JBJTAV010000012.1:0-3063 GCA_046091005.1 Gammaproteobacteria bacterium
TGTGGATGCTATTCCTGTCTTGCGTGGTCTGCAGCACCGGCTCGACGGGTGGCGGCATCAAGATGTTTCGCACGCTGTTGTTGGTGCGTCAGGCACAGCGTGAAATGAAGCAGATCGTGCATCCTTCCGCCGTGCTGCCGATTCGCGTTGGCGGCCAAGTGATTCCCGAGCGCATTATTGCCTCGGTACTGGCGTTCATTTTCCTTTACTTCATGACGATCGCCGTACTGACTTTCCTGTTGTTGCTGTCTGGAGTGGAGATCGTTTCGGCGTTCTCATCCATCGTGGCCTGCGTGAACAACCTCGGTCCAGCGATCGGACCCACCGGCCCTTCGGGCAATTATCAAGGCTTCACGGATTTCCAGACCTGGGTTTGCACCGTCGCGATGCTGCTTGGTCGTCTCGAAATTCTCAGCGTGCTCGTGCTTTTTTCGCCGGCGTTCTGGCGGAAGTAGCTCAATACCGCCAACTGCGCGTATCTGCGCCCTTGGGGGCGGTCATCAGCATGCGCTCGGCGGCCCAAGGCAGCACCATCTGCGGATAACGTAGTCGCGAATAAGCGTTGGCGCGGGTGTGGTCGCCGTTCCAGCAATGCTCGTCGCGGTCGCCGTAGTCGATGACGGCATCAGCCGCAGGCTCGGCGCTGCGCAGAAATTCTTCGACGGCATAGACGGCGTTGTTCAGGTAGTAGTTATCCATGTCGCCGACGTAGAGGCGCAGCTTGCCGCGCAGCTTCGGTCCGAGCGTTGCCCAGTCACGACGCAGGATGTGTCCGAGGTCGTAGTTGTCGCGCCAGTGGGCTGCGGTCACCGGGTCGATCTCGCCAGTGAGACGATCCCAGATGCGCCGCGGATAACCGTCTTCGCCGACCGGTGAATAGACCGATTCCCACACATCCCATTGATCGCCGCTGCGGCCTTTGGTACCGAGTGCGTACTCCCAAAGATTGTTTTCTTCGATGGTGGTGTCGATGTGGCCGAGCCAGTTGCGATGCGCGGGACGCGGCGTGCGCTTGAAGCGATTCGGCATGTAGTAAGCGTTTTTGTCCTCGTAGATGTTCACCGTCATGTAGTGACGGAAGTCGATCGGATCGGGGCAGGCGATCCAGGCGCCGTTGTAATCCTCGGGATAGAACATCTGCACGGCCATCGCGATCCAGCCGCCGGTGCTGCCACCGAAAACGAAGCGTGCCCAACCCTGACCGATGCCGCGAAAGCGCTTTTCGATCTCGGGAATGAGTTCGTACTGGATGGCGTCGCCGTATGGACCGTTGTTCGCCGAGTTGACGCCGTAGGAGTCGTCGTAAAACGGTGTGGGGTGCTGGATCTCGACCAGCAGCACACGCGGGAAGCCCTTGCCGGTCCAGGCCTGGAAGAATTCCCACTCGAGCTGCTGCTGGATGCGGTTATAGCCCGCGAGTTTGAAGCGCTTGCTGTAGTCGGGTTTCAGGTCGGGGTCGGGCGGTGTCTCGCGCCAGCTCGAAGGCGCAGACGGAAAGTGGCCGTGGTTGATCACGAGCGGATAGCGCGCATCCGGATGGTCGTTGAAACCCTGCGGCAGCGTGACGAAGGCGCCGAGGTACATGTCGCGACCCCAGAACTTGGAGAGCCGCTCACTGCGGATGCGCACATATTTGACCCAGGGCGTTTCCTGGAATTGCGGCAGCGGCGGAATCACCTCGCTGAGCACGAGCTTGGGCAGCGGGCTCGCGTTGAGCGGTCCGCGCCAGCGCAGCAGCGTGGGTCGTGAGTAGAGATTGCCGGGCTTCTCGCGCCACTGCTGACCTTCGCCCTTGTCGGGCGGCAGCTTGAGCACTCGACCGTCGCCCAGACGGAAAGTCTCGTAGCGGTTGAGGAAGGCCTGCACGCGATAGTCGCCGGGTGGCAGATCGGCGAGGGATCGCACCGGAAATCCAAAAGCCGCTTCGTCGACTTTTCGGCTGCTGCCGGGCCGCCATCCTTCGACATCCAGGCCAAAGAACGGGATCGCCTCGGCGTCCCAATTGACGAGGAAGCGGGGTTCTTGAGTCGGCGACTGATCAGCCGGCGCGAAGATCAGCAACAAGCGACCGTCTTGGGGACCGTCGCGGAATCCGGTGGGCAGCTGTACCTCGAAGCCGGTGGCTGCGACAGCCGGGGTCGAGGTGGCGGCCGCAGCGGGGTGAAGCGAGGCGGTGAGCAGGGTGGCACCGAGTAGGGCCACGGCGAGGAGTCGGAGCGGTTGGGGGATACGCATAACCCTCGATCCTACGCCGGGCTCGGCTCGGAGGAACCTGCCGATACAAGGGCATCCAACTTGATTTGCAGATTCACATAGAATCGCGCCCCTACGTATGCAGTACGCAGACACATTCGAGGTCATCGTGGTGGGTGGCGGCCATGCCGGCACCGAAGCCGCGCTGGCGGCTGCGCGCATGGGGCGGCGGACGTTGCTGCTGACCCAGAGCATCGAGACCTTGGGGCAAATGAGCTGCAACCCCGCCTTCGGCGGCATCGGCAAGGGGCATCTGGTCCGCGAGATCGATGCGCTCGGTGGGGCCATGGCGCGGGCTGTCGACCGGGCCGGCATCCAGTTTCGTACCCTTAATGCCAGCAAGGGTCCGGCCGTCCGCGCCACCCGTGCACAGGCCGATCGGCTGCTCTACCGGAAGGCCGTCCGCGGGGTCCTCGAGAACCAGCCGAACCTGTCGCTCTTTCAACAAGAGGTGGCAGATCTCGTGGTCGAAAACGGGCGTGTTCGCGGGGTCGTGACGATCAGCGGAATCCGCTTCGCCGCGCCCGCGGTGGTGCTCACAGTCGGGACCTTTTTGGCGGGTCGGATCCACGTCGGTCTCGACCAGCATTCCGGGGGTCGTGCGGGCGATCCGCCGTCCAACGCGCTGGCCGCCAGACTGCGCGAATTGCCGCTGCGGGTAGGGCGCTTGAAGACGGGTACGCCGCCGCGGATCGATGGTCGCAGTCTCGATTACAGCGTCATGGCGCCGCAGTACTCCGACGATCCGCTACCTGTGTTTTCATTCCTCGGGCGAGCCAATGAGCATCCCCAACAGGTTCCGTGTTTCAT
>JBJTAV010000013.1:0-8653 GCA_046091005.1 Gammaproteobacteria bacterium
TCTCGTCCACGATCTCACCCAAGTCATCACCGACTGCGGCGGCAACATCAGCGAAAGCCGCATGGCGAGTCTCGGCAACGAGTTTGCGATGGTGCTGCTGGTTGCGGGCAACTGGCACTCGCTCGCCAAGCTCGAAACCGAGCTCGCCAAATTCGCGGCCGATGCCGCGCTAACACTAAATGTGCAGCGTACCGAGGCCCGCAACGCGCGCACCGACTTCCTGCCCTACTCCATCGACGCCGTCTGTCTCGATCAGGCGGGCATTGTCTCGGCGCTTTCGGGTTTCTGCGCAACGCGCGGTATCGATATCGCTGAAGTAGCCACGCGCAACTACCCCGCCGCGCATACCGGCGCGCTCATGTTCGCTGTGCAGATGATCGTCAACGTGCCGAGCCGGCTGCACCTTGCGCATCTGCGCGAAGAGTTCATGGAATTTTGTGATGCGCGCAATCTCGACGCCATCCTGGAGCCCGTCAAATCCTGAGGAGGATGCATGCCCAAAGCCACCCAGATCGCGGCCGGCAAGAAAGTGCCGGAGTTCAGCGCCACCACCACCGACGGCGGAACGTGGCGGCTTCGTGACGCGAAAGGCTCCAAGGTTGTGCTTTTCTTTTATCCCAAGGACATGACCTCGGGCTGCACGGTCGAAGCGCAGCAGTTCCGCGATTTGCAGTCTGCCTTCCGCAAGGCGGGGACGCTGGTGATTGGTGTCTCGCGCGACTCTTGCGCCTCGCACCAGAAGTTCAAGACCAAGGAAAACCTCAACTACGAATTGCTCTCGGATGCCGATGAGGCGTTGTGCAAGCTGTTCGACGTCATCAAAGAAAAGAACATGTATGGCAAGAAAGTGATGGGCATCGAGCGCAGCACTTTTCTGCTCGATGGCGAGGGCAAGCTTGCGCAGGAGTGGCGCAAGGTGAAGGCGGACGGACACGCAGCAGAAGTGCTGGTCGCGGCGAAAGCGCTTTGAAGAAGCGCCGTACGGCACGACGGCGCCGGCTGTTCGTGCTCGACACCAACGTGCTGATGCACGATCCGGCCTCCATTTTCCGCTTCGAAGAGCACGACATCTACTTGCCGATGGTGGTGCTCGAGGAACTCGACGCCAACAAAAAAGGCGTCTCGGAAGCGTCGCGCAACGTACGACAGGTCAGTCGTTTTCTCGATGACTTGATGCGCAACGCGACGCGCGAGCAGATCGAGCTGGGTCTGCCGCTGCCGAATCACCTCTCGGGCAACCACGGCAAGGCGCCCTCTTCAGGCCGGCTGTATTTTCAGACGCAGCGCCTCTCGACAGCGCTGCCCGACAATCTTCCGGGGCAAGGCAATGACAACGCCATCCTCGCGCAGACGCTCGCCCTGCAGGCGCTGTACCCGGAGACGCAGGTCGCACTCGTCTCCAAAGACATCAACCTGCGCATCAAGGCGGCAGTCGTCGGCGTGCATGCCGAGGACTATTTCAGTGATCGCGCCATCGAAGATGCCGACATCCTCTCGACGGGTCATGAGGCGCTCGCCAACGATTTCTGGGAACGGCACGGCAAGGACATGCGCTCCTGGAAAGACGGTTCGCGCACGTTTTATGAAGTGAGCGGTCCGGCGATCGGCAAATGGCGGCCCAATCAATTTGTCTACGAACCGCGCGAGGGTGGCATCGAAGCCTTGGTGCGCAACATTCAGGGCAACACCGCAACGCTCGAACTGGTGCGCGACTTTTGCAGCGAGCGCCACGGAGTCTGGGGCATCGGTGCGCGCAATCGCGAACAAAATTTCGCGCTGAATTTATTGATGGACCCCGAGGTCGACTTTGTCACCATCCTTGGGCCGGCGGGCACGGGCAAAACGCTGCTGACCTTGGCGGCGGGCCTCGTGCAGACGCTCGAGCACAATCGCTACGCCGAAATCATCATGACCCGCGTCACCATTCCGCTCGGCGAAGACATCGGTTTTTTGCCGGGTACGGAAGAAGAAAAAATGGAGCCTTGGATGGGCGCCTTGATGGACAACCTCGAGGTGCTCACACAAAGCTCCGAGGGCGGCAGCTGGGGTCGCGCGGCCACCAACGATTTGCTGCGCAATCGCATCAAGATTCGCTCGCTCAACTTCATGCGCGGTCGTACCTTCCTCAATCGTTACGTGATCCTCGATGAGGCCCAAAACCTCACGCCCAAACAAATGAAGGCTCTGGTGACCCGCGCAGGCCCTGGTACCAAGATCGTCTGTCTCGGCAATATTGCGCAGATCGACACGCCCTATCTCACCGAAACCACCTCGGGACTCACCTTCGTGGTCAGTCGTTTTCAGGGTTGGGCACACGCCGGTCACGTGACACTGGTGCGTGGAGAGCGCTCGCGGCTGGCCGATTACGCCTCCGAGACGCTGTGAACTTCGCTGCCGGGTCAGAGTCCACTCCGTCATGCGCGGATTAAGCCGTCCCCGGGCTAGCCTGCTGATTGCCGTACTCGTCACGGTGCTCGCAGCGCTGCCGCAGCCGCTGCGGGCGCAGACGACGGGCGCCGATCTGCCCGACATCGGCTCGGGTGCCAACTCCACCATGACCCTGAACGATGAGTATCAGCTCGGGCTCATGGTGGTTCGCAATTTGCGCGACCAAGGCTTGATTCTCGAAGACCCGGAGGTCACCGACTACATCCAAACTTTGGGTAGTCGCATCGTGGCGCACATCCCCGACTCCGAACAACGCTACACATTCTTCGTGGTGCGCGAGGGCGGCATCAACGCGTTTGCGCTGCCGGGCGGATTTATCGGGGTCAACTATGGACTCATCACCGCGACCGCCAACGAATCGCAGCTTGCGAGTGTGCTCGCGCACGAAATCGCCCACGTCAAACAGCGGCATATCGCGCGCGCCATTCAGGCGCAGGGACGCAGCACCATGGCCTCGGCCGCAGCCATGCTCGCGGCTATCGTGATCGGCATGGCGACGGGCACTCCCGATGCGATGCAGGCCGGCATGGCGATCGCGCAAGGCACGGCCATGCAACAGCAAATCAACTTCACGCGCGCCAATGAATACGAAGCCGATCGGATCGGCATCAGTTTTTTGGCTTCTGCGGGTTTTGATCCGAATGCGATGCCCGATTTCTTTGAAACGATCGGGCGACGCAGCGGCCTTGCCGGGATCGGTGTGCCGGAGCTGCTGCGCACCCACCCCGTGACCACTAATCGTATTGCCGAATCGCGTGATCGCGCCGCCCAAATCACGGCCACGGTCGCACCCGAGAGCGCAGGGTATGCGTTCGTGCGCGAGCGCGTGCGCGTGCTCGGCGCCCCGAGCGGCTCCGATCTGCGACCCTTTTATGCATCGATTGCCGATCGCGCGCCGCTCAACGCCGCACAGCGCTATGGCGAGGCACTCGCCCGACTCGGCGCGGGTGACCGCGACCGCGCGGCGAGCGCCCTGGTCGAGCTCTCGGCTTCGCAGCCGCAAAGCCCGATGCTGCAGGCCGCGCTCGGTCAAGCCTTGTTCGCCGCAGGACAAACCGATCTCGCCAAACAAACGCTGCGTCGCGCGCTCGATATCGCGCCGCGCAACATCCCGCTCACCATTCGCTATGCCGAAGTTTTGCTGCAAACCGACGGCGCAAAAGAAGCGCACACCGTGCTGCTCGATCTCTTCAACAACGTGCCGCCCACGCCCGAGCAGATTCGGCTGACGGCGCTGGCCGCGAGCAGCGCGGGCGACAACGCCGATGCCGCCTATTACATGGGCGAGTACCACATCACGAGCGGCGATCTCATGAACGCCGTGAAACAGTTGGAGCTGGCACTTGCCGACCCCGACCTCAGCAACGTGCAACGCGCGCGCTTCGAAGCGCGGATGAAAGAAGTGCGTGACGCACTTGCCGACAGTGGGCGGCGGCGCAACCGCGAAGCAAACCGACAAGAACCGCGCTCCTGACGCTGATCCGTGGCGGCCACGCCACGGTCGATGCGTGGCAGATTTTTTTCGTTAAAATCGCGCGCATGAAACAGACAGGGATGTCGCAGCCATATTCTTTTGCGACGCAGACATTCGGAACTGCAGCACGCAGAGGCCTCAGCTGCCTGCTCTTGCTCGCCACGCTCACCGGCTGCGCCGCGACGACCGCGCGTGCGAGCGATCCGCGCGATCCTTTCGAACCCCTTAACCGTGTGAGCTACGCCGTCAACGACGGGGTGGACCGCGCCTTCCTGCGCCCTGCGGCCAAGGCCTATCGCAAAGTGACGCCCAGCTTCGTGCAGACAGGTGTCAGCAACGTATTCGCGAACGCCAAATATCCAGTCACGCTCGTCAACAACGCCCTGCAAGGCAAGTTTGGCGCTGCGCTCAACGACACCGGCCGATTCGTGCTCAATTCCACGCTCGGGCTCTGCGGAATCTTTGATCCGGCAAGTGATGTCGGCCTTGACATCAACGACGAAGACTTCGGTCAAACTTTTGGCAAGTGGGGCGTCGGTACCGGCCCCTATTTCGTCGTGCCTTTCTTTGGCCCGACCACCTTGCGCGATGGCATTGGTTCACTCGCCGACGACTTTGCCGAACCGCGCTCGTATCTGGAAGACGACAGCACCCGCTGGAGCTTGTGGGCAGCGGGCAACTTCGAAAAACGCGTGCGCCTGCTCGACGCGGATGCCGTGCTTGACCGTGCGGGCGACCCCTACGCGTTCGTCCGCAGCGCCTATCTGCAACGGCGCGAGTATCAGGTTCAGGATGGCAATGTGCCTGCAGAGAATCTCGAAGACGAGATGTTCGAGCCCGAAGAGACCGACTCGCTCAAGCCGTAGTCAGCAGCGACTCCACATCGCTCAGGCGCGCAAGCCGCACAATCGACAGCGGCAGATTTGAGTAGCTCAGCCGCAGACCGCGGCGACGGGCCTCGGCTTTCCATTCGATGAGCACCGCAAGACCCGTGCTGTCGCTGCTCTCGATGCCGCTGCAATCGAAATCGCAGCGTCCGTCCCGCGAGAGCTTGGCGAGTCCTGCAAGACCGGCTGCAAAAGCGGCCGCCGCCGACTCGATCGTCAAGGCACCCCGCAAGGCATAGCGCGCTGGGCCGGACTCGGCACCAAGATCAACAAGCGAGACACTCACGGCCGCGCAGCACCCGTTTTGACGGACCCGCCCGCACGCGCCACGCGATTTTGGGACTCGAGGCGTTGGATGACCGCATCGAGACCCTTCTGGTCGATCTCCGAGCCGAAGTCCTCGCGGAAGCTCTTCACGTAGCTGATGCCTTCGATGACCACATCCCAGACTTTCCAGCCTGCCTCGGTTTTGCGCAGGGAATAATTGACCGGAATTTTTTGACCGTTGCTGCGCTTGACCTCGGTACGTACCGTGGCGGAGGTGGCATCCGCGGCAACGGGCGACGGCAGCACTTTGATGCGATCGCCCTTGAATTCGAGCAAGGCATCGCCGTAGTTGCTCATCAGCGAGCCATAGAACGCGTCGATGAAACGCTGCCGCTGCTCGGGGCTTGCGTTACGCCAGTGCCTGCCGAGCACGAGGCGAGCTGAATGGTCCACATCGAAATACGGCAGCAGCACCCGCTCCACGAGCGCCGAGAGCTTGGCGGGGTCTTTGCGGAACTCGGCACGGCGCGAGTCGAGCTCGCTCACCATGATGTTGGCGGCGCTGTCGATGAGTTTGACGGGGTCACTCGGATCAACCGCAGTGAAACCCGACTTGTTCTGCGCCGGCAGCGCCGACGACAGCGTCATCCCCGCAACCAAAGCGATCGCTGCAAAAAGCGTACGCATACCCCTCATTGAGCCTTCTCCCCTTCACTACCTTTGCTTGCGAAATTGGCAAAGAATTTGTTGACCAGCGACTCGAGCACGATGGCTGATTGCGTGAACTCGATCTGGCTGCCGTCCTTGAGATAGTTCTCCGAGCCACCGGGCCCGATCCCCACATATTTTCCGCCCAGCAGGCCCTGGGTCTGGATGCTGGCATCGCTGTCATCGGGGATGCGGTTGTACTGCGGATCGATGCGCATCGTGACCACCGCCCGATAGTCGCCGGAGTCGAAAGCGACCGACTCGACCCGACCGATCCGCACGCCGGCCATGCTGACCGGCGAGCCGCCCTTGAGATCGCCGATATTGTCGAAGCGAGCTGTCACCTTGTAGCCCGCAGCGCCGCCCACGCTGATGCCGCTGCCGGGCAATTGCGTCGTCAAAAAAAACAGCGCGGCAAATCCGAGCAGCGCGAAGAGTCCGGTACCAAGCTCGAGCGAGCGTTGCGATTTCATGTGCGATTACCTTCCCAGAAAAGCTGCCGTGAGCATGTAGTCGAGCAGCAGCGTCAACACCGAAGAAATGACGACCGTGCGGGTCGTGGCAAGACCCACGCCCTCGGCCGTGGGCTTGGCCGTGTAGCCCTCGTACACCGCGACCAAACTGCAGGCGACGCCGAAGCACACACTTTTGACAATGCCCTCGTTGACGTCGTCGAGTTCGACTGCTGATTGCATCTGCGACCAGAATGCCCCGGTGTCCACACCCATCAGCTGAACGCCGATGAGCTGCGCGCCGAACAGACCGATCACGTTGAACACCGCAACAAGCAGCGGCATCGCGATCACACCGCCCAAAAAACGCGGGGCCACCACATGCCTGAGCGGATCGACCGCCATCATTTCCATGGCCGTGAGCTGATCTGTCGCCCGCATCAGACCGATCTCCGAAGTGAGCGCCGTGCCGGCGCGTCCCGCAAACAATAGAGCGGTCACGACCGGGCCGAGTTCCTTGAGCAGACCCAATGCCGCCGCCACACCGAGCGCATCTTCGGAGCCGAAACGCTGCAACAGATCGAAACCCTGCAGGCCCAGCACCATGCCGACGAACAGGCCGCAGAGCATGATGATGATCAGCGAGCGAGCGCCTGCGTTATAAACCTGATGCACCACAGAGCGCGGCCTGAGCAGCGCCGGAGCACACTGGGCGAGCACGCGGCCCAAGAAAACCCCGACCGCACCGATGCGTTGCAGCGCGGCGGCGATCACGAGCGATCTCCCGGGCGGCTGCCATCGCGCTCGCCGAGCAACTGCGCGTGGTAATCGGGCGCCGGATAATGAAACGGCACGGGGCCATCAGGCTCGCCGCTCATGAACTGACGTACCACCTCGAGAGGACTATCGCGCAGCTCCGCAGGGGAACCCTCGGCCACCACTTTGCCGCCCGAGAGCAGATAACTGTGATGCGCGATGGAAGCGAGTTCATCGACGTCATGCGAGACCACGATACTGGTGATACCGAGCGCATCATTGAGCTCGCGGATCAGACGAACGATGACACTCATCGAAATCGGGTCGAGGCCGACGAAGGGTTCGTCGTAGATCAACAATTCCGGGTCCATCACGATGGCGCGTGCGAGCGCGACCCGCCGCGCCATGCCACCCGAAAGCTCGGCAGGCATGAGATCGGCAGCACCGCGCAGGCCCACGGCGTGCAACTTGGTCAGCACCAACTGGCGCAGCACCGCCTCGGGCAAGCGCGCATGCTCGCGCACCGGAAAGGCCACGTTCTCGAAGACGCTGAGATCGGTCAGCAAGGCGCCATTCTGAAACAGCATGCCCATGCGGCGACGCAGGGCGTAGAGCTCGGGTTTGCGTAACGAGACCACGTCCTGCCCGAACACCTGGAGCTGACCACGCTCGGGCTTCACCTGCCCGGTAATCAGCCGCAGCAGCGTGGTCTTGCCGGTGCCGCTCGGGCCCATGATGGCCGTGACGCGGCCGCGACGGGCCTCGAGATCGAGCCCATCAAAAATGGCACGACCGGCGACTCGGTATTGCAAATCGCTGACTTTGACGACGGTGTCGGACATAGCGGGGGCGCGAGTGTAGCAAAGCGCTCAGGCGTAGCCCGCCCCCTCGCGGGGACGGGTGCGGCGACCCTCGGGGCTGCAAAAATCCATAATCTGGACTAAAATGGTCCTGCTTTATGATTCGCATCTCTCGCATGACCGACTACGCCACCGTGCTGCTCGCGGCCCTCGCCCGCGAGCCCGCGGCGTGCCTGAGTGCCTCGGCGCTGGCCGAGCGCACGCATATCGGCCTGCCCACGGTCAGCAAAGTGCTGAAGATTTTGCATCGCGGCGGTCTGGTTCGATCGACCCGCGGTCTGCATGGCGGCTACTCGCTCGCCCGTCCGGCCGCCGCCATTTCGGCAGCGGCCATCCTCGATGCGCTCGAGGGGCCGGTTGCGGTCACCAATTGCTCCGCCGGCAGCGGGCATTGCGAGATCGAGACCACCTGCGGCGTGGGTCAGGCTTGGCAGCGAGTGAATCTCGCCATCCGTCGCTCGCTCTACCACGTCAGTCTCGCCCAACTCGCCGGCCTCGATGCCCGAAACTTCGAACTGCGCGGCTTCGAGCATGAACTCAACCCCATCGCGGGCGGTCGTGCCGCGGCCGCGCTGCGACGACGCAGCGTCGCCGACTCTGCCACCCTCCCCCACGAGCAAACATGAGCCAGAACGCGGAAATCCAGAACGCGGAAATTCACGATGTCATCGGCCGTGGCTACCAGCACGGTTTCGTCACCGACATCGAGTCCGAGAGCCTGCCGCCCGGTCTCGACGAAGACGTGGTGCGCGCCATCTCGCGCATCAAACGCGAACCCGCTTTTCTCACCGAGTGGCGACT
>JBJTAV010000014.1:0-2938 GCA_046091005.1 Gammaproteobacteria bacterium
TCTCGAAGGCCTGCGCGCTGTCGGCGCGCAGCAACCACTTGCGCGTGCCATCGGCCGAATCGTGACGCGAGACGATCTCTGGCGTGCGCACTTCGGCAACGTCGTGCAGTTGCGCGCGAAAATCACGCGCGAGATCGGTCAGGGCGGCGAAGTCCCCCTCCGCGCGCTTGTAGAGCCAGCTCATCAGCTGTCGCGCGCGGAAGGGTTTGTTGCCGAGTGCACCCACAAACGCTTCGAGCTCGGGCTTTTCGTGCCCAAGCAGGTTTGGGCGTGCTGCGGCGGCTGCGCGCGTGACTGTCGGGCGCTTAGGCGCGCGGGCAGATCTCGATGCCGCGGAAGAAGTACCCGATTTCCTGGGCTGCCGTCTCGGCGCCGTCGGAGCCGTGCACGGTGTTCGCTTCGATGCTCTCGGCGAGATCGGCGCGAATGGTGCCGGGTGCGGCTTTCTTTGGATCGGTGGCGCCCATGATCTCGCGGTTCTTGGCGATGGCGTTTTCGCCCTCGAGCACCTGCAACATCACCGGACCCGAAGTCATGTACTTGACAAGATCCTTGAAGAACGGGCGCTCACGATGCACCGCATAAAATCCCTCGGCCTCGGCCTGCGAGAGGCGAACCATGCGGGCAGCGACCACGCGCAGCCCCGCCTGTTCGAAGCGGCGGTAAACCTCGCCGATCAGATTGCGAGCCACGCCATCGGGTTTGACGATCGAAAAAGTGCGCTCCAGCGCCATGGGACGATTCCTTCGGTTGTGATGAGAAAGGGACGGGTAATCGCGTAGTGTACCTGCGCCCACCCCCTAGCGGCAACGCAGAAAATCACGCAAGTGACTGGCGGGTAAGGGTTTTTTTAAACGTTGAAGCTTTCGCCGCAACCACACTCGCCTTTCACGTTGGGATTGCGGAATCGGAAGGCCTCGTTGAGGCCCTGCTTCACGAAGTCGACTTCGGTGCCGTCGATGTAGGGGAGGCTGTCGCGGTCGACAAACACCTTGACGCCGCGATCTTCGAACACCAGGTCGTCAGGCTGGGTGTTGTCGGCGTAGTTGATGACATAGGCAAAGCCCGAGCAGCCCGTCTTGCGGACCCCGAGGCGCAGTCCAAGCCCCTGCCCGCGTGACTGCAAAAAGTTGCGGACTCGATCTGCAGCAGCCGTTGTCAAGGAAATCGCCATGAGGCCCTCATTTTAGCGCCGCAGCCACCGCGGCGCGCAATGCATCTTCGACCAACAACAGCCGCCCGAGTTTCTCGGTCGGCAGCGCACACTCGCGCGCCCAGTCGCGCGGTCCGCCGGGTAGTGGATCAGCGAGCGATCGGCCGATGCAGCGCCGCTGCAGATCATCGAGCACCCCCCGCACTGCCGGACAGGTCGCAGCCCGGAACTCGAGAGCCTCGATGCGCAAGGCGGCTGCGGGCTCAGCGGCCGGCTCGCCCGCAGGCGCAGGTCGCGTTCGCAAATACGCACGGATACGTGCGCCCTCGCGCAGAGTTCCCGCCATCCCCAGGTGCCAACCCTCGCCCGCAGGCGGACCCGGTGCGTCGCGCTCACGCAGGTCTGCGACTGCGCTACGCAAGATCTCCGCCGCCTGCTGCGCTTCGGCTTCGCTGTTGAAGCGCCCAAAGGAAATGCGCAGCGTGGATTGCGCCAGTTCGGGCGCAACACCCTGCGCACGTAACACGTACGAAGGTTCGCCCACCGCCGAATCACAGGCGGCTCCGCTCGATACGGCAATACCGGGCATGGCTGCGATCAGACTTTCGCCTTCGACCCCAAGCACGCTGATCGAGACCAGCCCGGGCAGACGATGCTGCGGATGATCGTTCCAGACAATATCTTTGAGCCCCTGCAGCGCCCCGCGAAATACCGAGGCCAGACGCTCGACCTGCGCCGCATCGCTGTCACGACGCTCGCGCACCCTGTTGGCTGCCTCGCCGAAGCCCGCGATCTGATGGGTAGCCAAGGTTCCCGGGCGCAGCCCGCGCTCATGACCGCCACCCCACATCAAAGGTTCGAGCCAAGGCCGCGCGCGCGGCGACACCCAGAGCGCGCCGATGCCCTTCGGGCCATACATCTTGTGCGCCGACAGCGAGAGCAGGTCGATGCCGAGCGCACGCGCATCGAGGGGTAATCGTGCTGCCGACTGCGCAGCATCGCAGTGCAAAAAAATATCTCGCTCACGACAGACCGATGCGAGTGCTGCGATGTCTTGCACGACTCCCGTTTCGTTGTTGGCGTGCATGATCGACACCAGCTGCGTGTCGTCGCGCAGCGCTGCGGCCAAAGATTCTGCTGTGATGCGCCCATCACGCGCGGGCTCGAGCCAGCTGACTTGCCAGCCGCGCTTCTCGAGTTGCTTGCAGGGGTCGAGTACTGCCTTGTGCTCGGTGCGCGCAGTCACGACATGACGACCCTGATTGGCACGCCCGTGGGCCAAACCCAGCACGGCAAGATTGTCGGCTTCCGTCGCGCCCGAGGTGAATACGAGATCCTGTGAATCGACGTTGATCAGTCGCGCGATCTCGACTCGCGCCCGCTCGATGGCGGCAGCGGCTGCTCGGCCGTACTCGTGCGTGCTCGATGAGGGATTACCGATGCCGAGCGCACCCTGCAGCACTTCGACCATGACCGCGCCCACTGCAGGATCGAGCGGCGTGGTCGAGGCATGATCCAAAAATATCGGCACGCTGAGGCAGTCGCTCACGACTCATCCATCGCGTTTTTGGCCGGTGAATTATTTGAGCGCTCGCCGGCCTGACGACGACGCCCCTGAATGGCGGTGAGAATGCCGCGCAAGATATTGGCTTCGTTCTGATCGAGCTCGGCGCGATTGATGAAGCGACGGATGCGCTCCATGAGATGCGTACCGCTGGTCGTGCGATCGCGAAAACCCACTTGCTCGAGCACCTCGGCGAGATGCGCGTAGAGACGCTCCATCTC
>JBJTAV010000015.1:0-3957 GCA_046091005.1 Gammaproteobacteria bacterium
GGCACGACGGTGGGTGTTGACGTGCTGGTGGTCGTGATGCTGCTGTTGCCAAGCTGCTTAGCGCTGTTGTCACCCCAAGTCCAGGTGGTGCCGTCCGCGCCGATGGCTGCCGCGAACGACAAGCCGCCGATGTCGATTGCACTACCCTGACTGACGACGCTGACTGCCGCGAAGCTGCTGCGCGCGGTGGTACCGCCGTCGCCGAGCGAGCCGGCATCGTTGGCGCCGGAGGCCACGAGCAGACCGTTGCTGCCGAGCGCAATGCTGCCACGCTCGCCGGCAGCGGCATCGACCATGTCCCGCAAGACCGCAGTGGGTACGCCGACATCGGTGCTCGCTGCGCTGCCAAGGCCCAGCTGGCCATCGGCGTTCTCGCCCCAAAGATAGAGCGCGCGCCGCTGGCTGATCGCCAGCGAGACATCGCCGCCGGCGCGAATGCGTACGATTTGCGCAAGCCCCGTCGCCACCGGCACACGGCTCGGCTTGAAGCTGCCCTCGCCGAGCTGACCGGAGGCATTGGCACCCCAAGCCCAGACACTGCCGTCACTGCGCAGCGCGAGCGCATGCGCGTTGCCCGCTGCAATTTGGGTCACGCCGGTCAAATCTTTGACTGCCACGGGTGTGGCGGCCGCTTCGCGGGTGTTGTCGCCGATTTGGCCGAGGGTATTGGCACCCCAGGCAAATACGCGCCCATCATCGAGCAAGGCCAAAGAAAACGCACGACCGGCAGCGACCGAAATGGCGGGCCGCGGCAAGGTCACCTTGGTCGGCGCAGTGCGCGAGAGCACATCGCCCAAGCCGAGCTGAGCGTTGTCGTTGAGGCCCCAGGCGTAGACGTCGCCGTTGTCGAGCAGCACGAGCGAGTGATATCCACCCGCAGAAATCTTTCTGGCGGTGCGCCCTGCGGGCAACGCTACCGTACCCACAGTGTCGCTCGGCGTTCCCGTTGTGCCATCACCGCGCTGGCCGTCGGTGTTATAGCCCCAACTTGCCACTGAGCCATTGCTGCGCCGGATCAAAGTAAACGCGGCTGACGCGATCCCCGCTTTGTTGAGCGAGACCTCGGCGGCGGCCACGGGAAGCGCACGCACACTGCCGGCCACCACGCGCAGGGTCGCTGCGTTGCTGGTGACACTACCCTGCGTGTTGCGGAGCACGACCGAATAGGCAGCGTTGTCGTCCGCCGCCGCTGCGGCCGCAACCCGCAGCACACGCGAGGTGGCGCCTGCGATGTTGCTGCCGTTACGGCGCCACTGATATTGCAGATTGCCCCCTGTGGCGCTGACCGCGAACACGACCGGGTCGCTATCGACGACCGTCTGCGCAACCGGCTGGATGGTGATGGCCGGGGTCGAGAGCACTGTCAGTAGCACCGACTGACTGCCGACGATGCCGCCCGGATTGCCGACCAACACCGTGATGACTGCGCCATCGTCTGTGGCGGCTGCGGCGGTGATCGAGTACGTCGCCGAGGTCGCGCCGTTGATAGGCACTTCGTCACGCAGCCACTGGTATTGCAGCTGCTCGCCGGTCGCCGTCACCGAGAAGTTCGCGGCCGAGCCCGCGTTCACCGTCTGTGCCGTCGGTTGCGCGGTGATGGTCGGCGGCGGTTTGACCGTAAGCGTGGCTTCGCTGCTGGTGGCCGAGCCCTGCGCGTTACTGATCTTGACCGAATACTTTGAGCCGTCGTCGCCGATGGTCAGCGGGTTGGTCGCATAGGTCTGCTCGCTAGCCCCGGCAATGGCCACGCCGTTGCGATACCACTGAAACGTGAACGGCGGCTTGCCCGAGGCGCCGAAGTCGAACTTGGCGGACTGCCCGACGAAGGCGGTGCGGTCCTTCGGTTGTTCGCTGATCTTAGGCGCTTCGGGACCGGCGCTCGACAAGCAGCTCGAAAGCAGGGAGAGGATGGCGACCGCCCCGACCAGACGGCTCAGGCGGGCAAACATTTTGCTCGGATACATCCGCGGGATTCTAGCCGAACTGACCTAGTCGAAAGCGGGTTTGAGGGCGCCGAGGGCACCGATGGCGAACAGCAATATCCAGAGCACGACCAGCGCCCAGGTGGCCTTGCGCATCAGCAGGGCAAACTCTGCATTGTCGGCCGTGGTCGCGCGACCCGCGGCGATGGCGGGGAGCGCCGAACGGTAAGCCTCGCGGATGTAGTAGCGAACGAAAATCCCGCAGACCATGCCCGCCGCGAACAGCAGTACCTTCAGGGCGAGCCACGGTGCCGCATACGGAAATCCGCTGCCCAGCGACCACAGCGCAGAGCCCGCAAACAGGGCGATCAGCAGGTAACGCAAACGCCAATCCCAGCGCGCAAGCGTCAGGCCCTCGGCTGACTTGCGCCGCTAGTGCACGAGCCACATGTACCAAAACCAGAGTGCCGACACGATCCAGAGTGCCCACATCGACACCCCCGCAAGCGGCACCAGGCCGAGATACGCGGCGAGCGAAAACCCGAGCGGCACCGACATGATCATGGCGTTACGGACGTGCTGATCAACATCGAGCAAGAAATCCCATAAACGCATTCGCTCATCAGCCGGCAGCGAAGTAGCGCGCGCGATGTAGTGCGTGAGCGCGTTGATGACGAGCTCGCTGCCGAGCCAGTACCCCATGACGAGCACATGGGCCCACTTGAGAAGTGCGTAGGAAAGCATGCAGTGCTACGTTACCAGCGAGTCGTGGTGTCGGTAACCGAGTGGAGGCAATTTGATGATGTCGAAGTCGCTGTTTTGGTCGGCTGTAGCCGCGTTTTTGCTTGCGCTGCAACCCACGATGCTGCGGGCAGGCGAACCTGTGCTGCTGCGTACCGCGCTGCTCGTCAAAGATGCCAAGGCCTCGGTCAGCTTCTATGAATTGCTGGGGTTTCGCATCGAGACGGAGATGGACAACCCCCGCAAACCCGAGGGCAATTTCTTTCCACTCAATGCGCCCTCGACGAGAACCCGCCTCGTCATCATGGCGAGTGCCTCGGGGGAAGGTGGGCGCATCGGCTTGGTCGAATTCTCTGGCCCCACCCCGGCAGATAATCGCATCGATGCCACGCTGACCGGCGTGGGCGATGCCGTACTCGTCTTCGATGTCGCCGACGCCGAAGCCATTCATGTTCGGTTGCGCACCGCCGGCGCGAACATCATCGAACCGCCACAGGTCTATCTGTCAAAGAAAACTGCCGCTGACGGTTCGCCGATGCGCGGTCGCGTCTTTCACGTCAAAGATCCGGACGGCTATCTGATCGAGCTGCTCGAAGCGCCAAAGGCGGTCGCTGCAGAGCAACTTGCGCGTTGAGGCCTGATCGAACCGAACAAGCCTGATCAAGTCTGATCGAGCGCCGCGCGACGCCCGGTGCCCGGCGGCATGCAAGTGAAGGTGATGGGCTGCGTCACCGTCGCCAGCTCGCGCAGCTGCGCATCGGTCCGTGTGCCACCGCCGCGCATCGACCAACTGCCGTCCGACTGCAAAAGCGCGCTGTATGCCGTGCCGTTGACGCTCGCGCGCGCAATCAGATCGCAGGCGCGTCGCGGTGAGGTCACCTGAGCCTGCTCGCGCAGCAGTGTCAAGCGAGACTCGACGGCGGATTCTGCGCCGGGGCGCCAAGAGACCTGCTGGCCCACCACCGGCAAGAAGTCGGTGTCGAAGGCCATCGTGAAGGCGATCACCTGACGGCGCGTATCGGCCGCAGGTGGCGGGAACAGGAACACCGGGTCACGAAAAAAATTATCGAGGGTGTCAACCGCACCGTCGTTGCTGAAGCCAAAACCGCGGATCTGCGCGCCGGTCGGCGTGCTGTTGTCACCGCTGAAGCCGAACATGCCAGCCTTGGTGTACATGTTGCGCAGCTGCGGCACTTTGAAGTTCTCGCTGATACGCCCGCCCTCGAAGGTCATGAGGCCGCCAGTGCCGAACTGGCCCGAGGTCGGACGCAGGCGATGACAGTTGTCGCAAGAC
>JBJTAV010000016.1:0-4174 GCA_046091005.1 Gammaproteobacteria bacterium
TCGGTGCGGCGAGTGGCGCGCCCTTGGTGCTGGCGCTCGATGGGGTGCAAGACCCTCACAATCTCGGCGCTTGTTTGCGCACGGCCGATGCCTGCGGGGCGCTCGCGGTCATCATCCCCAAGGATCGTGCGGCGCAGCTCAATGCCACCGTGCGCAAAGTCGCGGCGGGCGCGGCAGAGACCACGCCTATCGTCACCGTGACCAATCTCGCGCGCTGCCTGCGTGATCTCAAAGAACTGGGCCTTTGGGTGGTCGGCGCCGACGCCGCAGGACCGGCGCGCGCCGATGAGGTCGATTTGCAGGGGCCGATCGTACTCGTGATGGGGGCCGAGGGTTCGGGCCTCAGGCATAACACCCGGCAGCATTGCGATTTTCTCGTCCGCCTGCCTTCGTTGGGGGCGGTCGAGAGCCTGAACGTGTCGGTCGCCGCCGGCATGCTGCTCTACGAAGCCACCCGGCAACGCGTCGGGGTTGCCGGGCGGAGGGCGGTTTCGCTATAGTCCGCGACCCCTCGAAAGGGGGGGGCTTCCTTGCTCCACCGGCAGCGCCTCGCCGGGGGGCTTCACATTCACAAGGAGACAACATGAGGCACTATGAAGTCGTGTTTCTGGTCCATCCCGACCAGAGCGAGCAGGTTCCAGCCATGCTCGAGCGTTACAAGGGCATGATCACTGCGGGCGGCGGCCAGGTCCACCGTCTCGAAGACTGGGGTCGTCGGCAACTCGCGTTCCCGATCTCCAAGGTCCACAAGGCCCACTACATCCTGATGAACGTCGAGACCGATCAAAAGACGCTCGCCGAGCTCACGGGCGCGTTCCGTTTCAGCGATGCCGTGCTGCGGCATCTCGTCGTCAAGATGGATGGCCCGGTCACCGAACCCTCACCGATGGCGCGCGCCGCCGAGGAAGAGGGCGAGGGTGGTGGCGTCGATCGTCCGCGTCGCATGCGTCGCGATGATCTCGGCGACGAAGATCAGCTCGGGGAGTAACAGACCATGAAAGATGGCAAGCAGTCGGGCGGCGCCAGCCGCTTTACCCGTCGCAAGAAGTTCTGCCGCTTCACCGCGGAAGACGTCAAGCAAATCGATTACAAAGATCTCGGCATTCTCAAGGGTTACATCACCGAGACCGGCAAGATCGTGCCGAGCCGTATCACCGGCACGCGCTCGTTCTACCAGCGCCAGCTCTCGCAGGCTGTACGCCGCGCGCGTTATCTCGCGTTGCTGCCGTACACCGACCAGCATTAAAGGGAGGCAGGAAGAATCATGGATGTCATTCTGCTGACCAAGGTCGCGAATCTCGGCAACATTGGCGATCGCGTCAAAGTGAAGTCGGGCTACGGCCGTAATTTCCTTTTGCCCTCGGGCAAGGCCACGCTCGCCACGCCGGCGAACGTCGCCAAGTTCGAGGCCCGTCGCGCCGAGCTCGAGAAGGTCGCGCGTGAGCAGTTCGCCGACGCCGAGTCGCGCGCTGCTGCGCTCAAAGATTTCGTGCTCAACATCTCTGCCAAGGCGGGTAGCGAGGGCAAGCTCTTCGGTTCCATCGGTACCACCGATATCGCCGAGGCCTGCACCAACCAGGGTCACAAGGTGTCGCGCTCCGAAGTGCGTCTGCCGAACGGCCCGATCCGCAGGGTGGGCGAGCACCAGATCGTCCTGCACCTGCACACCGATATCGACGTGCAGCTGCGCGTGACTGTCGTCGCCGAGGAGTGATCCTGCGGTGAACGATCGCGGCGGAGATGTCAGGACGCCGCCGCACTCACTCGAGGCGGAGCAGGCCGTTTTGGGCGGCCTGCTCCTCGACTCGAATGCCTGGGACAACGTCGCGGACGTGCTCCGCTCAGACGATTTCTACCGTCCCGACCACAAGGTAATCTTTGAAGCCATCGGGCTGCTAGCCGCTCAGGGCAAGCCGGCCGATGCCGTCACGGTGAGCGAACAGCTTGAGCGCAGCAGTCAGCTCGCGCAGGCGGGCGGGCTTGCCTATCTCGGCGCGCTTGCTCGCGACACCCCCACGGCCGCCAACGTGCGTGCCTATGCCGAAATCGTCCGCGAGCGCTCGTTGCTGCGGCAGTTGCTCAAGGCCGGCACCGAGATCGCCGCCTCGGTCTTCAACAACGAGGGCGAGACTGCGCGCGAGCTGGTCGAAACCGCCGAGGGCAAAGTATTCGCGATCGCCGAACAGGGCGTGCGCGGCAAGCGCGACGGCGCGGTCGCGGTGCAGCAACTGATGCCTGGGCTCATCGATCAAATCGACGAGTGGCATAACAACCCCGATGGCATGCGCGGTCTGCCGACGGGTTTTGACGAATTCGATCGCAAGACGGGTGGACTGCGCGGTGGCGACCTCGTCGTGGTGGCAGGCCGCCCGTCGATGGGCAAGACCACCTTAGCCGTCAACATGGCTGAGTACGCCGCGCTCAAAGCGGGCGTCAACGCGTCGGTTGTCATCTTTTCGATGGAAATGCCCTCCGAACAACTTTTGACCCGCATGCTCTCGTCGATCGGTCGAGTGCATCTTGGGCATATTCGCAGCGGTCAGATCTCCGACGAAGATTGGCCGCGTATCACGGGCGCCGCGGGTCAACTGGCCGAGGCAAAGATTTTCATCGACGAAACGCCGGCGCTGACCCCCACCGACCTGCGCGCGCGGGCGCGTCGTGTGCACCGCGAGCACGGACTGAATCTGGTCGTGGTCGACTACCTGCAGCTGATGCAGGTGCCGGGCTCGCAGGAAAACCGCGCCACCGAAATCGCCGAGATCTCGCGCGGCTTGAAGGCGCTCGCCAAAGAATTGAGCGTACCAGTGATCGCGTTGTCGCAGCTCAATCGCGGCGTCGAGCAGCGCGTCGACAAGAAGCCCGTGATGTCCGATCTTCGCGAAAGTGGTGCGATCGAGCAGGACGCAGACATGATCCTGCTCATTTACCGCGAAGAGGTGTACGACAAGAACACCACCAAGAAGGGCATGGCCGAAATCGATCTCGCCAAGCATCGCAACGGCGAGACGGGAACTTTCGTGCTGACTTTCCAAGGCCAGTACTCGCGCTTCGTCAATTACGCTCCGGACTCCTACGCCGAAGGCGTGTTGCGCTGAGCGATGACGATGCGCATGTCGGCGCCGCCGCAAATCCCGACGCCCATCGTTGCTCGGATCTCGCTCGCGGCTTGGCGGCACAACTTCGCGCTTTTGAAAGCTGCCGCACCGCAGTCGCGATTCCTCGCGGTGATCAAAGCCAATGCCTATGGTCATGGGGCAATTCAGGCGGCGCGGACGCTCGCTGAGGCCGAGGCTTTCGGGGTGGCGCGCTTGGGCGAGGGCGTCGAGCTGCGCGAGGCGGCTGTGACGCAGCCGATCGTGCTGATGGAAGGGGTTTTCTCCCACGAGGAGCTCGCGCTTGCGCTGCACTACGAGCTTGATCTCGTGGTACACGACGAGACGCAGCTCAGGATGCTGGAAGAGCGCGCAAGAACGGCAGGTGCGGGCGCCGATGCCCCGCGCGTGGTTTGGCTCAAGCTCGATACGGGCATGAGTCGCCTCGGCTTCGCTCCCGATCGCGCGCGCAACGCAGCCGAGAGACTGCGAACCTTGCCCATGGTCGGTGATCTGCGGGTGATGACGCACTTCGCTTGTGCCGACGAGCCCGACTCCTCGATGACGGTCGAGCAGATCGCTCGGTTCAATTCCGTTATCAAAGAAATAAATTCTTTGTCAAGTACGCATGGTTCTCTTGTGAGCTGCGATTCGGGACTCGCCAACTCGGCAGCGATCCTGCAATGGCCGGTAGCCCATCGCGAGTGGGTGCGTGCGGGTATCGCGCTCGATGGCAGTGCGCCGATTCTTGGGCGCTCGGCGGAGTCGCTCGGGCTCAAGCCCGTGATGACGTTGTCATCACGAGTGATTGCGCTGCGTGAACTCGCGCCCGGGCAAACCGTCGGTTATGGCGCGAGCTGGCGTGCCTCCCGCAGATCGCGTGTGGCAACGGTTGCCGCCGGCTATGCCGATGGTTTGTTGCGGAGCTTGCCGAGTGGCGCGCCGGTGCTGGTCGCCGGCAGACGCGCTTCACTCGTGGGTCGGGTATCGATTGACATGATCACCGTCGATGTCACCGATGTCGATGACGTGCAACTAGGCAGCGAGGTGGTGCTGTGGGGTGAGGGGCTGCCGGTCGA
>JBJTAV010000017.1:0-3422 GCA_046091005.1 Gammaproteobacteria bacterium
TCTTTGGTGGCCGCCAGGGCCGCAAGGTACCGACTGCCGACGGCAGCTTCCTGCGTACACGTGATCGTTACTCGATTGCCAAGCTGAACCAGATCTCCGCCGAATACCGTGGCAAGTTCCTCGATGAGAAACTCACCGCCACGATCGGCGTTCGTGCCCCGTTCTTCGAGCGGCAACTCAATCAGTACTGCTACAGGCCGAACGGCTCGGGCAACGTGCTCTGCACCACGCAGCGTCCGACCACCTTCCTGCCGAACGGCAACGTGACGCTCGGCAGTTCGACCATCCAGTACATCACCCCGTTCGCCGGCACCTTCAAGTTCGACGACGTGCTGCCGAACCTCGGTCTCACCTACGCGCTCACCGACTCGCAGACAGTCTATGCCTCGTATGCGTCGAGCCTCTCGGCGCCGCGTACGGATAACCTCTACGCGGTAGACCGTGGTGCCGATGGCGTACTCCGTCAGGCCATTCCCGACCCGGAAACGACCGACTCCTTCGACCTCGGCTGGCGCTATCGCTCCGAGTCGCTGCTCGCCTCGGTCGCGCTCTGGAAGTCGCAGTTCAAGAACCGCATCGTCTCGTCCTTCGATCCGGATCTCGGCTACTCGGTCGATCGTAACGTCGGTGACGTCGGTCTGCAGGGTGCTGACTTTCAGGTTGGCTGGCAGGCCAACGATTGGATCGTGGTGAACGGTTCGGCGTCGTACAACGACAGCGAGCTGAAGCAAAATCTGCAGGTCAGTGCCACGGGCGTACTGCCTACCGGCGGCAAGCGTCTCGTCGAGACGCCGGAGTGGACCTTCAGTGGTCGCGTCGAGCTGCGTCCGTTCGCGAACTTCAACCTCGGGCTCGAGGGCAAGTTTGTCGATGATCGCTTCACGACTGACTTGAACGACGCCAAGGTCGACAGCTTCAAGGTGTTCAGCCTCGATGCCGGCTACAACTTCGAGTTCGAAGGTGTGAAGTCGATGCGCGTACAGCTCAACGTCTACAACCTGTTCGACGAAGAGTTCTACGGCTCGATCAGCAGCACGACCTACTCGGTGGCGCTCACGCCGCCGGTCGCCGGCTTCTCGCCGAGCACGCCAAACCTGACCCTCGGCGCGCCGCGCACGGTCAGCATCTCGGTGCAGACCCGCTTCTAAAGCGGCGAGGCACCCCGCGTGATCCGCGGTGCGTTATGGCAAAGGGGCGCCTCATGGCGCCCCTTTGTTTTTGTACCGCAAGTCATGCGCATGATGCTTATCGCGCTCGGCGCAAGTTTTTCTTTGGTGGCGCCCGTATTGTCTCGCGAGCCCGCACTGCCTCGTGAGCCCTCACTGTCTCGCGGGAACGCGGAGCCGACTCCGACACCCCCGGCTCGTGCTGCAGGCACGCTGCGTATCGCCACCTATAACGTCAGTTTCTTCCGCAAGGCCGAGGGTGATCTGGCTCGCGAACTGGCGACCCCGGGGTCGGCACAGCCAACGCGGATTGCTGCAGTCCTGCAACGCCTGCGCCCCGATATCTTGCTGCTCAATGAATTCGACTACGATCCACGAAGCCCAGAGCTCTTTGCCCAAAATTATTTGGCGATCTCGCAGATGGGCGGCAAGCCACTGAAATTCGCCCACCACTTCATCGCACCTTCAAATACCGGAATTCCGAGCGAACTCGATCTTGATCGCAGTGGTAGCATCGGCGGCGGTAACGATGCGCTCGGCTTCGGGCAATTCCCGGGCCAATATGGCCTGGTCGTCTTCTCGCAGCTACCCATCGACAACGCTGCGACACGGACTTTTCGTCATTTTCTTTGGCGTGACATGCCTGGCGCCTTGCTGCCGCCCGATTGGTATACGCCCGAGAGTCTCGCAAAGCTGCCGCTGTCATCGAAGAGCCATTGGGATGTCGCGATCCGACTGAGCCCCGCACAAAATCTGCACTTTCTCGTCAGTCACCCGACCCCGCCCGGCTTCGATGGTCCCGAGGATCGCAACGGTCGGCGCAACCATGACGAGATCCGACTTTGGGCGGACTACATTGACCCGGCGCGCAGCGACTATCTGCGCGATGATCGGGGTCGACAAGGCGGACTCGAAGCCGGCGCGTCGTTCGTCATCGCCGGCGATCTCAACGCCGACCCACAAGATGGCGGCAGTGTCCGCGGTGCCATCGATCAACTCTTGCTGCACCCGCGCGTAAATCGTGAAGCAGCCCTGGGCAATTGGGTACCACGCAGCCGCGGTGCCAGCGAAGCGGCACAACGGCAGGGCGGCGCCAATGCGGCACAGCGCGGCGATGCCTCACTCGATACCGCCGATTTTTCTGACTGTGGCAATGCCGTCGGCAACCTGCGGGCTGACTATGTACTGCCGTCGAGCAATCTCGAGGTCTGCGCCTCCGGCGTGTTTTGGCCGGCAAGCACCGATGCGGAGTTCGCGCTGGTCAACGACGATGTCGAGGCCAGCTCGGATCACCGACTCGTTTGGGTCGATATCGCACAGCCCGGCAAGCGTTGTCCCAAACGCTCACAATAATCCGCGAATCAATGCGGCGGATGTTCCTCGAGCGCGGCGTAGCGCTTCAGGGTAGTCGCCGATGCACACGCTGCAGGCGACATGCCTGCACTGCAAGCATCAGCCGTGAGACTGCGCTCCCAGGATCCGTAGATCGGGTTCGGTAACAGAAACCATCGCGTACCGAAGAGGGGCATGAGCTCAGCCTGACGGGCCTCGAAAACGGGGCGATCAATGAAATCACGCAGATCATCACCGACAAGAGCCACGATGCGATGTGTCTTTGCAATCCACGCGCGACGCACGGTTTTATTTGAGCTCGACCACTCGGGCCGCTCCTGCCGCAGACTCAACGCCCCCGGGTCAGCGGCATTCGGCAGATCGAGTTTTTGCAGATTACGCAGCGTCGCCGTACGCGCCGGGCAAGGGTCAGCGGGATATTTCGCCAGCGCTCGGCACTCTCGATTGGTCACGTAAAAAATTCGGTGCCCCGCGCGCGCAGCCGCCTGCAAAAACTCGACTGCGCCGGGGATCGCGGTGGCTGCCGCTTCCTGCATCCACGCCTGCCAAGAGGGTTCGTCGTAATCGCCGCCCGCCCGAATCCGCCGTGCCTGATAAAACGTGTTATCGAGCACGGTCTCATCGAGATCCACGATGATCGCTGTCGGCAAGCGCTCGAGCGTGGCTTGGTCCGCCTGTTGCTGCTCGATTGCGGCGCTTCCGGGTGCAGCCAATGTGCGTCCAAGCCGCTCCGTCGCCAATCGATAGACTTGTGTCGCCGCGATGCGATATTCGGTGGCACGTTGCATCCATAGCGTCGCGTTCACCTGCTCGCGCCCGATGACGGGCGTATCGCCATCGGCAAAAGACGCTGACGAAAGCACGAGACCGGCCACCATCAGGGTCGCCAGTCTTTTCAGTGTG
>JBJTAV010000018.1:0-2931 GCA_046091005.1 Gammaproteobacteria bacterium
GCATGAAATCAGTTTTCAAGGGTCTGTTTTCGATGCACTCTATCGCTGATGAGCGCAGAGTTTGATCACCAGCGCCGCTTGGTTGCCATCATGTTCACCGACATCGTCGGGTTTTCCCGACTGATGGCTGAGGGTGAAGCGCGAGCTCTGCGGATTCTCGACCGTCACGACGCGATCCTCGCCGAGCAAATCGCCGCTCAGGGCGGCAAAGTTCTCAAGAGGATGGGCGATTCCATCTTTGCGTCCTTCGATTCAGCGACCAACGCTGTGCGCTGTGCCATCGCGATCCAGCAGGCCCTTGCCGCCTACAACAACGCGTGCCTGGGCGATGAGCGACTGGCGGTTCGCATCGGGGTGCACCTCGGGGACGTCATCGAGCGTCATGGTGATTTATTCGGCGACGGTATCAATGTCGCTGTGCGGCTTCAGCCGCTAGCGAAACCGGGCGGGGTGTGCATCTCGAGCGGCATGTCATTTATGAGTTCCCGCCGCTTTACGACTTGGCCCCTTCCGAATCCGAGCAGAGCAAGCTTCCCGGAAAACAGTCGCATGTTTCTGCGATAGGTGCGGTTCACACCGAAGATTTGCCACCCGCCACTTCGGTAATGATCCATATGTTGAATAGTGTGGTCCTCGGATTGGGTGCGACGGCAGTCGGCGTATGGCTCGGGTTTGTATCGAACGCGGGCTCCCGTCCAAGCGACTCTGGTCTCGATGTGGTGCTCCGTGGGATTGGCCTTAACTATTCGGTTTTCTGGTTGGTCCTGCTGGCCGTACTGCTGATCGGCGGCTTGGTGACTTGCTACCTCATCCGACCCGCATCCAAGCGCTATGTCTTCGCCGACATTCGGGGCGTCGACGAGTGGCTCGAGTGGGCGGTCATGGAACTCGGTTGGCGTGCGCCTTCGAAGCGGGGCAAGGCGCTGCAGTTCAGCCCGAACATTGCCACCTTTCTGGCTTGGGGCTGGTGGATGAAGCTCTCCGTTTGGGTCGATGGCAATTCGGTCACTGTCGTGGGCCCGGCCGTATTCGTCGATCGCCTGACCCGCACCGTCATGGCGACCTAGGGGTCGACCCGTCGGTAAGCCCCTGGGGCTTTGATGGTAGAGTTTGGTCCCGGGGAGACGTTTTTGATGGCTGGTGCCAAGACCGAAAATCTGACGATTTTGCTGACCGATATCGAGGACTTCACACCGAAGACCTCGCGCAAGACGCGCGCCGATATCGTGCGGATGATCGACGAGTACAAGATGCTCGTGCTGCCTGCGCTCGAAGCGCGCGGCGGTCGTCTCATCAAGACCATCGGCGATGCATTTCTGGTGGTCTTCACGAGCCCGACGGACGCCGTGCTTGCCGGGGTCGAAGTTCAACGTTTGCTGCGCCAGCACAACGAACACAAGCAGGGCGATGATCGACTCGATGTTCGCATCGCCATCAACTCGGGCGAAGTCACCCTTGCTGATAACGATGTGTTCGGTGAGCCGGTCAATGTTACTTCCCGAATCAACGGTATCGCCGAGACGGGGGAAGTGTTCTTCACCGAGGCGGTGTATCTCGCCATGAACAAGATGGAGGTCCCGTCGAGCGAGGTTGGACTATTGCAGCTCAAGGGTATCGCCGAAAAAATCCGCGTCTACAAAGTCGTCCGAGAGAAACCCGTAGGCGACAGTGCCAACAAGTCGTACTCGGGCGATTCATCACGACCTGCAGATCGCGAGGACTATCGAGAGCGCACCGCGTCTCAGCCTGCGACTGCAGCTCCGACACCGCGGCGTCGACGGCGTATCGCCGCACTCGCCCTTGATGCGGCCTTCTGTGCTTTTTTCATAGGCGCGCTTTTCAGTCCGCAATCACCCGTGCAGATCGAGCTCGGAGATACGGATTCATCGGCTGCTGTCGCTGACGACGTCACGATCGATGACAAAGGTGTGCGAGTCGGCGATGACGTCGAGATCAGCGCCGATCGCATACGTGTTGGTGAGGCGCTGCGTCTCGACCAAGACGGACTGAAGATTGATTCCAAGAAGTTTGATCAAAAAACCGGCGAACAGCTCGATATCGCCATCGATGCGCTGCTCAAAGAGGCAGATCGGCTCGAAGCCCTCGAGGGGCCTGAGCTGGTGTCTTTCTCGCTGTTTTCTGTGCTCCGGAAACTTTGTCATGCTGGGTTACGCCTGGGGCTTTTTCAGGAAAGATCGTCGTACGTGGCATGATCTGATCGCCGGCACCAAGGTGATCAAGGTTTGAGTTGATCAAGACTCTGATGAGGAGAGGCTCGTGAGTTTTGTGGGCGCTGATGAAGAACGCGAAGAATTCCGCGTTCGATATCCGGTGTCGAATCGACCGACCTTCGGCGATGGCGCTGCGAACTCCTTGGTGATCGATCTTTCGGTCACCGGATTTCGTATCGCAACTTCCCCGGGCAAAAAAATCACCTCTGGCCAGTCGGTCCGCGGCACGCTCAAGCTGCTGAGCGGCACTGAGCACGTGATTCACGGGACAGTGGCGAGGGTCACCCGCGATCAAATGGTCGTCTCGTTTCTGACCGAGTTGCCGTTCGGAGTAACTCTCGGCGAGGACAGGCATCTCGCTGAACAATATCCCGCGCGCCGCAAAACGCCTCGGCGCTATGTGGAAGGTGCGCCGACTTTTGCTCGGGCATTGCCGGCGGCACAAAAAAACTCGTCTTCTGTGATGACTCATGCGGCTCCCGCCGGCGAGAGCCCGACTACCGCTGATGTGATTATTTTGGCCATGGCCTCGCTGGCCGAGTCGCTGCGCCATCCCCCAAGATTCACGGATCATCTCGCTGCCGAGGCGATCGACGCCATTTCACGATCCGCACCGATCCACGACATCGGCAAGGTTGGCATTCCCGATCGGATTCTTCTCAAGCAAGACAAGCTCGATGAGGAAGAATGGGAGGTCATG
>JBJTAV010000019.1:0-18497 GCA_046091005.1 Gammaproteobacteria bacterium
GCTCGAAGGTGCGAACGAAGACCAGACGGTCGGCATTCGCATCCTCGCCCGCTCGATCGAAGAGCCGCTGCGGCAGATCGTCGAGAACGCCGGTGAGGACGCTGCGGTGATCCTCAATCAGGTCAAGGCTGGCAAGGGCGCCTACGGCTACAACGCTGCCACGGGCGAGTATGGCGACATGCTCGACTTCGGCATCCTCGATCCGGCCAAGGTCACGCGCCTTGCGCTGCAGAACGCGGCCTCGGTCGCCGGCCTGCTGCTCACCACCGAGGTGATGATCGCCGAAGCGCCGAAGGACGACCATGACCACGTGCACCCGGCCCCGGGCGGCATGGGCGGCATGGGCGACATGGGCATGTAAGCCCTGCGGGCGGGTGGCGCTCGCGCGTCACCGGCCCGACTGTTCGTCGAACGAGAAGCCCCGGGAGGAAACTGCCGGGGTTTTTTCTTTGGGGGAGGGCAGCGGACCCTCGATCAGCCCGCTACTCAAAGCGGGGGGACGTCACAGACTTAATGCCGCGCGAGCGACTGGACGGCGGCGAGACGACGTCCTAAGGAATCCCAGTCACACCGCGATCAGGGGCTATATAGACATCTTATGGGATGTCACATATGATTGGAACGTGCGCGTTGTTGTTGATACTTCAGTTGTTGTCGCGGGCCTGCGAAGTCGACTGGGTGCTAGCAATCGTGGGTTGCTGGGCATCGCGGAGCAACGCCTAACGCCGCTGGTCACTACCGCGGTTTTTTTGGAATACGAAGCCGTCCTGCGGCGCGCTGAACAGCGTCTAGCGACGGGCATGTCAGAGACCGACATCGACGGATTTCTGAGAGCCCTCGCAGCAGCGGCCGAGCCCGTGGAAATCAGCTTTCGGTGGCGGCCGCAGTTGCGAGACCCTGCCGACGAACTGATGCTGGAGGCGGCCGTGAACGGCCACGCCGATGCTGCGGTGACGCACAACGTATCGGATTTTGCCCCGGCGTCGGCCAGATTGGGTGTCCGGGTGCTGACCCCCGCGCAATTGCTAAAGGAGTTGTCAAAGCCATGAGCAAAAGCACGTATCCACTGAAGCTGCCGAATTCGATCAAGGCGGCAGCCGCCGAGTTGGCGCGCGAAGAGGGTGTTTCCCTCAACCAGTTTATTGCGGCGGCAGTGGCGGAAAAGGTAGGCGTACTGCGCACTACCGCTGAGTTCTTGCGCGAGCGTGCCCGCGACGCCGAACCCAAAGATTTGCTGCGCTATGTGCACGCTGCACCGCCAGTGCCGGCGGTGGCGGGCGATGAAGTCGGTTGAATATTGGACCATCGGTCGTCCCAACCCGCTCACAGACTGGCCGGACTGAAGGCGCTGAGGTGCACCACCTGACCTTCGTGGATCAGCGCGGCGCCGAGGGTCGCGGGGCTCTCGAACCCTACACATGATCTTTGTCGACGGCGCGTATCGGAGCGACGGCAGCGCGCCGCCGGTGTTCCATCCGGTGCCACCGCCGGACACGGCCGCAGTTGCCGGAAGTGTGGAGCGCAACTCGACAGCGCGTGACCGAGGTGCTTGCGAGCGCCGCCGAGCCGCAGCTCGAAGACCGCATGCAGGCTGCGCTGCCCTTGGTACAAACCTTGGTCGAGCGCGATCCCGATCTCGCCATTTTCCAGGTGATTCGGCAGGGGGCGGCCGAGGGTGGCGGGTATGGCGCGCGGCAAGCGATGCAGACCGCCGCGCTCGCCATGATGCTTGCCACTCGATTGGGCTGGATGGGGGGGATGATCGACCTCGCTGCCAAATGTGCGCTGACCATGAATCTCTCGATCCTGGAGTCGATGTCGCCTCTGTTCGTGCAGAGCGATCAAAAAAATCACCCGGAGCTCAGTCGCGATATTTTGCAGAATGCGGGTATCAACGATCCCGATTGGCTCGAAGCCGTGGAGCAGCACCATGAGCGTCCCGATGGCCCCGGCTATCCGCGGGGTGTTACCGAGGTGACCGAAACCAGTCAGCTCGTGCAGTGTGTGGAGTCTTTTGTCGAGGGGCTGGGCAGGGCGGCCGGGCACTCTGCGGTGACTGCGACCGGCTTGCTGCGGCAGATGTATCTCGAAGCACCCAAGAGCATATTCGTCGCGGCGCTCATCAAAGAATTAGGTGTATATCCACCGGGGTCGGTGGTAAGGCTCAGCAGCGGCGAGTTCGGCGTGGTGATACAGCGTGGTGCAACCACCACGGCGCCGCTGGTTGCCGTGCTCGATGAGGATTGGGGTATTCCGCGCGAACCAGAGATCCGCGATACGAGTTCGGCAAGCTACGCGGTGATCGGCGTGCTGCCGCCGCGAGATGGCCGTCAAGGCGCCTCGGCCGCAGAGGTTTGGGATCGGGCCATCGCTGTCATGCCGAAGGCTGTTGGAGCGGCCGATCAAGGCTAGCTCCGCAGAAGGCTAGCTCCGACGACGACGCACGCGCGGCGCTGCACCCGAGGCCGACCCGGCTGCGCGATCGAGATTTCCGGAGAGCTGCGCGCGCGCGCCGGTACTGATCTGACCCAAAGAGGATTCGAGCACGGCGGCGTCCGGGCGTGAGCCGGGCACATAGGCATCGAGGGCCTTGCGCATGGCGGCCAGATGTTCGGGCGAGGTGCCGCAGCAGCCCCCGATGATGCGGGCGCCGGAATCTACTGCGAGTTGTACATAGCGCGCCATGAGTTCGGGTGTGCCGTCGTAGCGAATGGCGCCATCAACATACTGCGGGATGCCGCAATTGGCCTTGGCGACCAGCACCATGTCGGGATCGGCCGCGGCACTCAGGTTGAGAATAGAGGCGACCAGCTCCGACGGGCCTACGCCGCAATTGCTGCCACAGGCTGCAAGCTGATGACGACGCGCAATCTGCGCGAGATCAGCCGGCGTCACCGACATCATGGTGCGGCCGTTGGTATCGAAGGAGAGCGTGCTGACGACGGGCAATCCTGCAGACTTTGCACCCTCGATGGCCGCTTCGACTTCTTCCGTTGAAGAGAGGGTCTCGATCCAGAGTACATCGGCGCCGCCTTCGGCGAGCGCTGCGGCCTGCTCGGCAAAAGCGGTGCGCGCATCGGCGATCGACAGCGGTCCGAGGGGTTCAAGAATTTCGCCGGTGGGCCCCATGCTGCCCGCTACCAAAACGTCGCGGCCGCTCGCGTCAGCGACTGATCGCGCGAGTTGTGCCGCAGCCCGGTTGAGTTCGCGAACGCGATGTTCGGCCGAGTGCAGCTTCAGTCGATAGCGTGTCCCGCCGAAGGTGTTGGTGAGGATCAGATCTGCGCCAGCATCGACAAAACGCTGGTGCAGCAACTTGATTCGATCAGGGTGCTCAACATTCCAGAGTTCGGGGGCATCGCCCGACACCAAGCCCATTTCGAACAGATTGCTGCCGGTTGCGCCATCGGCGAGCAGGCATGTACGACGGGAAAGCAGATCGGCGAGGCGGTTGTTCATTGGATCGTCCGTGATGCCATCGAGCGGGCGCTATCGTAACGGACGCCGGGTGGACGCGCGACCAATCTCCGCCGTCATCCCAAAGAAACTGCCCTGTCACTGCGGTAATCTTTCGCTATAGCAAGACTACTTTCTGCGCTACCCGCGCTGTTCATTGCCCTCGTTTTTTCTACGCTCGCAGCCTGTGGCGGCGGTGGCGGTGGCGGTGGCGGGAGCTCGACGCCAACGCCGCCGGGCGCGCCGACCATTGGCACTGCGACCGCAGGCAACGGCAGCGCAACGGTTGCCTTCACCGCGCCCTCATCGGACGGCGGCGCGGCGATCAGCGGATACACGGCGTCGTGCACGGGGGGTGGTACGACGCGTACGGCGACCGGCGCTTCGAGCCCGATCACCAACACCGGGCTCAGCAATGGCACGGCGTACAACTGCTCGGTGACGGCGACCAACTCGATCGGCAGCAGTGCGGCGTCGGGTCAGGTGCAGGTGACGCCGACGACGGGCGCTACCACCTACAACACCGATGGCGTGCTCTGCGCCGATACGGTGGCGGAGTTCAACAATTCGCCTTCGGTCAATGCGAGCGCCAGTGCGTTCTGGAGCTGTAATCCGACCCGCTCGCTGGTGGCCAATGCCATTCCCAATCACACGGTGGGCACCTTCCCGAACGCCAACAATCCGAACTCCATCCGTGCGCAACAGATCAGCGCGACCTTTCCGTTACGCCCCGCAATCGCCAACGCCAACGGCAACAACGTGATGGTTCCGGGCCATGCGATCAATGGCGTGAAATTCGAACCGGGCACGGGTGGCACCTGCGATAGCGCGAATCCGCCGAACTGCAGTGCGATCGGCGGCACGGGCGCCTGGCGGATGGAGGCGCTTGCGCCCTCATCGTTCAATTTTGGTACTGACGACAACAATGCGCATGTGCAGCCGACCGGTGAATATCACTACCATGGTTTGCCGACGGGGCTGGTCAACAAGCTCGGCAAGGGCACGGCGATGACTCTGGTCGGTTGGGCGGCGGACGGTTTTCCGATTTATGCCCGCTATGGCTATAGCAGTGCCAACGATGCGACCTCGGCGACCAAAACATCGGTTTCGAGTTGGCGCATCAAGGCCACTCCCGATAGCGGTCGGCCGGCGACCACGCTGTATCCGATGGGGTCCTTCCTGCAGGACTACGAATATGTCGCAGGTCTTGGCGATCTCGATCAGTGCAACGGTCGCACGGGTGTGACGCCGGAGTTTCCGAACGGCATTTATTACTACGTGATCACGCAGACCTTCCCTTTCGTCGGGCGCTGCATACGCGGTTCGACATCGACTGGCGGGTGATCTCGTCGTGTCGCGCCGTCGGCGCTGCCTGATTTCTTTGTTGGGCTTGATGGCTACGCTGCCTGCGGCGGCGCATCTCATGGAGAACCAGCAGGGCACGCTCAATCTCGTCGATGCACGTGGCTATTTGGTGATTTCTTTGCCCGTGAGCGCCTTGCGCGGCGTCGACGACAATCGCGATGGTCGCCTCGACAGCCGTGAGCTGCAGCGTCATGGCGGTTCGATCGAGCGCGATTTGCGTTCGCGTGTGCGGATCAGCGACGGCGGTGTTGCCGCGCCACTGGAGGGCGTGCTGCTCAATCTTTCGGCGGACGAGCAGCATCGCGAAGGTGGTCCCGCTACCCACCTCGTGATGCTGGCTGTGGCAATGTTCCCGCAGCCACCGAGTCGTCCACAGCTCGAGCTGCGAGTGTTTGGTCGATCGTCTGCCGAGCAGTCTTATCGTTTTGTAGCGACCCGCCGCAGTGCGGCAGGTCGCAACGAAGAAGACTTGCGACAATTCACGCCGCGCTCGCCGCGACATGAATTCTTTGACAGCAGCGCACGTCGCTCGAGCAGCTCAAGCCGTGAGAATGCCCGCCTTGGCAATCGGCAGTGAGCGCAGACGCTTGCCGCTTGCCGCGAAGATGGCATTGGCGAGCGCCGGCCCCACGACTGCCGTGCCGGGTTCGCCGATGCCGCCCGGTGCCTCGCTGCTCTCGAGCAGGTGTACGTCAATGCGCGGGGTCTCGGGCAGCCGCAACATTCGGTAGCTGTCGAAATTGCGCTGTTGAACCTGGCCTTGGGCGAGTGTGATCTCGCCCCAAAGCGCAGCGGTGAGTCCGAACAGAATACTGCCTTCGATCTGTTGATCGACGATGTTCGGATTGACCATCTGTCCGCAGTCGACCGCACAAGTGATGCGATGGATGGTGAGTTGGTTGCCGCGCATCGAGATTTCGACCACCTGCGCCATGTAGGTGCCGTAGCCTTCCATCAGTGCGATGCCCTGGTGGTGCCCGGCGGGCGCCTTGCCCCAAGCGGCGCGGCTTGCGGCCTCATCGAGCACGCGCTTGAAACGCGGCTGTTTGCGCAAAAGAACGGAGCGGAAAGCGTAGGGGTCTTGCGCTGCGGCGTGTGCCAGCTCATCGACGAAGCTCTCGGCGACGAAACAATTGAGTGCATGACTCACCGAGCGCCAATAGCCGACATCGATGCCGATTTCTTCGCGGTTGTAGTTCACCGCGACGTTGGGCACGTCGTACGGGAAGTTTGCTGCCGCCTCGACTGCGAAGGGATCGATGGCCGTTGCCACCACGGGTGGAAACATGCGCGCGGTGATCGAGGGCCCCGTGAGATCGAGCTTCCAGGCGATGAGCTTGCCGCTGGCATCGAAGGCGCCGGCGACCTCATCGTAGGCTGGCGGCCGATAGGTGTCGTGGGTCGTGTCTTCTTCGCGACTCCAGATGACTTTGACGGGTTTGCCTACCGCCTTTGACGCCAGCACGGCAGCGGGAATGACATCGACTTCGAGCCGACGTCCAAAACCTCCGCCGAGCAGGGTGGTATGGATCTTGACCTGCTCGGGTTTGAGACCGGCTGCGGCTGCGGCCGTTGCTTGAGCGATGGTTTGGGTTTGCGTCGGCGCGTGGATGTCGGCGCCATCCGCACGCACGTCGGCGGTACAGCATTGCGGCTCGAGCGTGGCGTGCGCCAGCATCGGCAATTCATAGGTGGCGCGGAGGACTTTTGTCGCGCCCTTGATGGCGGCTGGAGCATCGCCATCGGCGCGCACCGATCGACCTTCGCGCGCGGCAGCTGCGCGCAGCCGGGTACGGATGGTTTGATTGCCGAGCTTGGCGTTGGCGCCTGGGTCCCAGGTGATTTTGACGGCCTCGAGTGCCTTGCGAGCCTGCCAGTAGTGATCTGCGACCACCACCACGCCGTTGCCCACGCCAACGATTTTTTTGACGCCGGGCATGGCTTCGGCAGCGCTGCCATCGAAGCTCGCGAGCTTGCCGCCGAGCGTCGGGCATTGCGCGATCGCGCCATGCAGCATCCCCGGCAGTTTGACGTCGATGCCGTAGGTGGCGCTGCCGTCGAGTTTGGTGGCGGTGTCGACGCGCTTGGCTGGTCTGCCGACGAGCGTAAACTCGGTCGCCGGCTTGAGGGTGATTTCTTTGGGTATGGGCAGCTTGGCGGCGGACTCGGCCAACGCGCCATAGCTCCGTCGTTCTTTGCCGTGCAACACGGCTCCACCCTCGATACGCAGTTCGCCCGGGGCGACTCCCCAGTGCGTGGCTGCAGCTTGCACGAGCATGGTGCGCGCCTGCGCGCCCGCCTTGCGCAGTTTTTCGTAGCCGTCACGAATGCTGGTGCTGCCGCCGGTAATCTGTGCGCCGAGCAAATTGTTGATGTATTCGGGGGCTACCGGCGCGGCTTCGACGCGAATCGCTTCGAGTGCCACGCCGAGTTCTTCGGCGAGCAATTGGGTGAGGGCGGTGTAGACGCCCTGACCCATTTCGGATTTGTCGACGAAGACGGTGATGCTGTCATCGCCTGCGATCCGCAGCCAAGCAACCGGCTGTCCACCTGCGGCGCCGAGCGCGGCAGGTTTGCTGCAGCCACCGAGGCCGATGCCGAGCAGCAGACCGCCGCCGGCCAGTGCACCGAGTTTGAGAATGTCTCGACGGGTAGTGCCGTCTTGCGCCAGGTTCGCGTTCATCAGGCGCCCTCCGCCTTGAGCATCTCGGCCGCGCGATGCACGGCTTTGCGGATGCGGTTGTAGGTACCACAGCGGCAGATGTTGCCGGCCATGGCGGTATCGATGTCGGCATCGCTAGGCGAGGGGTTCTGCGCGAGCAGCGCAGCCGCCGACATCAACTGCCCGGATTGGCAGTAGCCGCATTGCGGCACATCGAGTTCAAGCCAGGCCTTTTGCACGGCATGCGAGCGCTCTGCCGAGAGCCCCTCGATAGTGGTGACCTTGGCAGCGCCGACATTGGCGAGCGCCAGCTGACACGACCGTACGGGCTGGCCATCAAGGTGCACGGTGCAGGCACCACAGAGCGCTGCGCCGCAACCGAATTTCGTGCCGGTGAGTCCGAGATGGTCGCGCAGCACCCACAGCAGTGGCGTGTCGGGCGCGGCGTCGGTTTCGAGAGTTTTGCCATTGACGTTGAGGGTGACCATGGGTCAAAGCTCCTGCAGTACTCCGAATGCCTGTGTTTTAGCATGGCTATGTCGGCAAAGCATACGGGCAGCGCACGGAAAGTTTTTGACATGTAGCATGAATGTAATGTAGCATTTATTGTATTAATCTTTGGTCGGGGGAATCTGCGGATGTCACGAGTGCTATTTTTGGTGCTCATTGCCTTGGCGCTCGCCGAGCATGCCGTTGCGGCAGATGGGGCGAGACTCGCGAAGCCGTTTTCGCCCTGCCGCCTGACCGACCCGCTGCAATTGCAGTCGATCGAGGCTGAGTGTGCCGAGATCCGCATTGCGGAGAGTGAGAGGGCGGGGGCCCGCTCAATTACCTTGTCCGTCGCGCGAATCCCCGCCATCAATCGCCGCAAACAGCTTGACCCCATCGCGATACTGACAGGTGGGCCCGGCCAGGGTGCGCAGCAAACTTTCACGGGTGTTTCCCGCGTGTTTGAGCGCGCAGGGCGTGAGCGCGATATTTTGTTGCTCGACCAGCGCGGCACCGGGCGCTCCAACATCCTCTCCTGCGAAGCGGAAGGCCGCATGGGAACAAGCCCCATCAATTTCGATATCGCGGCCTTCATCAACTTGAATGCGCGCTGCCAGCAGCGGCTCGCGGCCAGCCACGATCTCGGCGCCTACACCACGAGCCGCGCCGTGCGCGATCTCGATGCCGTACGCGCGGTGCTCGGTTACGAGACCCTCAACATTTACGGCATTTCATATGGAACGCGGGTCGCGCAGCACTATGCCAAAAGATATCCGCAACGCGTGCGCAGCCTGGTTCTCGATGGCGTGGTAGCACCGCAAACCGTGCTCGGTCCGAATATCGCGCTCGATGCCCAGGCGGCACTCGATGGCGTCTGGCAGCTTTGCGATGCAGACCCGAAATGCCGCAAGACTTTTGGCGACGTGGCGAGCAAGACCCGTCAACTGCAGGCGGCGCTTGCGCGTGCGCCGCAACGCGTGCAGGTCGCCAATCCGCGTACTGCAGTCATGGAAAGTGTCGAACTTGGCGCCGAGCAGCTTGCAGTCGTACTGAGATTCGGCACTTACGATCCGGGTTTCGCGGCGATGCTGCCGCTCGTGGTAAGTGAGGCGGCGAGGGCTGAGTTTCGTCCGCTCGCGACCATATTGTTGATGGTGACTGCCGAAGTCGAGCAAGCGATTGCGCTCGGCATGCATAACTCGGTGATTTGCAGCGAGGATGTCCCTCGATTTGCCTCGGCCAAAGTCGATCGTGTCGCACTCGCCGCGAGTTACCTCGGCACGGCGTTCGTCGATGCGCTGCCGGCAATCTGCGCCACTTGGCCGCGCGGTCTGGTGGACGCGGACTTTCATGCGCCTCTCGTGAGCACCGTACCGACATTGTTGCTTTCGGGGACGCTTGATCCCGTGACCCCGCCGGGTGATGCCGCAAGAGTTGCGACCAAGCTGGGTAACTCCAAGCACTTGGTGATCAAAGGCTCGGCCCACGGCCAGATCGGCATTTCCTGCATGGATCGTGTGCTCGCCGAATTCTTTGAAACGACCGATCCGAAGACGCTCGATGCAAAATGCCTCGATCGGCGAATGCAACCACCATTTTGGCTTTCCATCGCGGGGCCGGCGCCATGATCAGGGTTGAGGGTCTCAGCAAGAAGTTCGGCAAGGTCGAGGCCGTGCGCGGCGTCAGCTTCAAAGCCGATGACGGGCGAATCACCGGTCTGCTCGGACCCAACGGCGCCGGCAAGTCGACCACGCTGCGCATGCTCGCGACGTTGTTGCGGCCAGACGCGGGCGATGCTTTGGTCGATGGACAATCGGTGAGCGTCGACCCGATCGCGGTGCGACGTCGGATCGGAGTTTTGTCGCATGCCAGCGGGCTTTACCCGCAACTGACCGCGCGCGAGAACATCGTCTACTTTGCCGAACTGCATGGCCTCGATCGGCGCCAGGCAGAGGCGCGCGTGGCAGAGCTCGCGAGCCTGCTCGATCTCGGCGAAATTCTTGATCGCAAGAGCAAGGGGTTTTCACAGGGGCAACGCCTGAAGACCGCGCTGGCGCGTTCTCTGGTGCACAGCCCGCGCAACCTGATTCTCGATGAGCCAACCAATGGCCTCGACGTGATGGCTGTGCGCAACTTGCGAGCTCTTTTGGTTCGTCTGCGTGAGCAGGGTCATTGCATCGTGTTCTCGAGTCACGTCATGCAGGAGGTGGCATTGCTCTGCGATGAAGTGGTCGTGATCGCACAGGGGCGCGTTGCGGCCGAAGGGACCATCGAGTCGCTACGCGCACAAGCGGGCGAGGCCACTCTCGAAGATGCGTTCGTCAAGCTGATCGGTACGGCAGAGGGGCTTAACTGATGCGTGGCATATTCACCGTCTTCCGCAAGGAATTTTTCGAGAACCTGCGCGATCGTCGCATTTTGCTGTCGGCACTTGTTTTCGGGCCGGTGCTTGGCCCGCTGATGTTGACCGGGATCCTGCAGCTGTCGGTCTCCAAAGGCGAGGCTGCATTCGAGCAAGAGTTGAAACTGCCTGTGGTCGGCGCAGAGTACGCCCCCAATCTGATGGCGGTACTCAAATCTCAGAACATCAAGGTCGAACCACGCAAGCTCAACGAACAGCAGATCCGCGCCGCCATCGCCGCCCGTGAACTGCAAGTGGTGCTGCGGGTACCGCCAGAGTTTGCCGAGCGCTGGTCGCGTTCCGAGCCCGCGGCGTTGCAACTCTTCGCCGATAGTTCCGATCAGTTCGGTGGCGATGCGAGTGCTACGCGAGTGTCGCGAGTCATCAACGCCTATGGGCGACAAGTGGCGCAGACGCGATTGCTGCTGCGTGGAATCGACCCGACCAGCATGATGGCGACGGTGGTGATCCACGACATTGATGTCTCCACGCCTTCGAGCCGAGCCATCTTCGCGCTCGGCATGCTGAGCTATCTCGTCATCTTCGCCATGCTGTTCGGCGGCATGTATTTGGCCATCGACGCCACAGCGGGCGAGCGTGAACGTGGTTCGCTGGAGTCGCTGCTGACCGCACCCATGCCGCGTTATCACCTCATCTACGGCAAGATCGCCGCGACAGCGGCCTACATGCTGATTTCCATGGCGCTCACGCTGGTCGCTTGTGCGATCGCGCTGCAATACGTGCGCATGGAACAATTCGGCATCAGTGTCTCGATGAGCGCGATGACGACGCTCAAGCTGTTTGCGGTCAGTGCACCACTCGCCCTTTTCGGAGCAGGCTTGCTCACGGTCGTGGCGTCGTTCACCCGCAGCTTTCGCGAGGCGCAGAGTTATTTGAGTTTCGCCATCAGTCTGCCGACTCTGCCTTTGGCTTTCATCGGTCTTTTGCGGGTCGAGCCGTCACCGCTGATCATGGCGACACCGTCACTCAGCCAGCATTTTCTGATGATGCAGATCTTGCGGGGCGAGACGCCGCTGCTGACTGACCTCATGATCTCGGTCGCCGCGAGTCTTGCCATCGGCGGAATTCTTTGCTGGATAGCGGGCCGACTGTACGAGCGCGAGGCGATTCTGGGCTGACGTGCCTTGTTTCAGTGCTCGCGGTTTCGGGGCCAGATGACCGGGAACAGTTCTGCGGGGGGTGGCTCGCCGGTGCGCATCATCCCCGAGGCCTTGAGCGTCGGGATACGAATGGAAAGCGAATTCGGCGCCCAGCGCACATCGTCACCGAGCCAGCGCGTCGTGAGGGCGATTCGACGACCCTGATATTGCGCCGTGCGTGGCAATGAGGCGTGAATGGTCTTCGGGTGGATCAGCAATACATCCCCGGCGCGGCACGGCCAGATATCTTTGGGCGCATCGGCTCGCGCCACACGCCGTTCAAGGTGAGTCCAGGGAATGTGCTCTACTTCGAACGCGTCAGGGTTCGACATCGGTGAGTGATAACGCCAAGGATCTTTGTTTGACCCGCGCAGCGTGACGATCGGCGCGTTGTCCATGGCAACGTCAGTCAGCGCCACCCAGAACGAGGGCATCATCTCGCCGCGAAACGGAAAGGTGCACTCGTCATTGTGCCAAGGAGTGGCCGACTCGGCAGAGCAGCCATCTTTGACGAAGGTGGCGTCCATCCAGAAGCTCACGTGTTGCGCGCGCAGCAGGCGAGCGACGAGCTCACCGGCGATGCTGTGATGCAGCCAATCACGCATGACATCGACGTGCTGCGCGAAATTGCGTAGCTGCACCTGACCGTCGCCGCGATGCAGCGACGGCGGGTTCTGGTGCTTGGCGCCAGTGGAGCGTGCCTTGAAGGCGGGCGTGTCGAAGTCACGCAAGGCGTCGTCGATCGCATGGGTGAGCTGCGCACAAGTTGCTGCGTCAAAGACACCCGCGATCCTTACGCAGCCATTCGCTTCGTAGTCGCGGATATCCTGTTCGCTCACGAGGCGATCCACTATACGATCGGCGAAGTTCATGGATCGCTCGCGTTGGGCATGATGGCGACCGGATGACGCAGTGCCTTGAATTTTGCATCGCGCGGGTGGTGGTCCCAGCGCAGCGTGAGCGGAATATGGGTGAAATGAACGCCGATGTTGATCACCCACAGCACGAAGAGCGAGATCCAGGTCAGCTTGGCAAGCGTCGAGTCAAAACCCCCGGGCAGCCCCATGCCCCAAGCGCACTGCCACAGGCGCCAGGCGAGATACAGGCAGGGCACGATCACCCAAATGGGGCTGCGCCAGCGCTTCCAGACAAAGATTTCGGTAGCGACTTGCATCACGAACATGACGAGGTACGCGCCGAGACCGATGACGAGGGCACTGTTCGCGCGCAGCACACCCTCGGCAACCAGTGTGACCAAAGGCAGCACCAAGCCAACCAGCCAGATCACGACCAGCCATACTTTGAACCAGGTCGGTGGCGGCCGCGGGCCGGGAAACGCCGCGGTACCCAGGGTGCGACGCGCACCGATCCAGACGTACAGGCTCGCGATCAGGAAGAACGCGATATTCTGCGCCAGCGCTTGCAGCAGGGGATTAACCGTCATGTCGAAGGATCTCATACCGAAAGCATATGCCAACACCGCACACGGGCAGGTGCATTATCGACGTTTACCGGCGCCGCGCGATAGCGTGGGCTGCGTCGTGCTTATTCATTGGCTGCCCTTGTCCTCGCGCATGTATGTCGGGGTGATGCAGGCGTTAGCCGAGCGTGGTTATGAGTCGATTGCCATCGATCTACTCGGCTACGGACGTTCCGATCCGCGCCCGGAAAATTGGTCGATGACTGCTTGGGCACATTCGGTCGCTGCTGCTTTGCAGGCGATCGACGTGTCGGGCCCTGTGTCGGTGCTGGGCGGACACAGCGGCGCCTGTGTTGCGGTTGAGCTTGCGCGGCATCATCCGGGGCTCGTCGGACGCGTCATGCTCGATGGCTGTCCGTTTTTGACGCCGGAGCTAGCTGCGACGTTTGCGGCCATGGGGCAGGCGAGACGGCCGTCCCCCGCCGCCGATGGCAGTCATGAATCTTTGGTGTTTCGTACCGTACGCACCACCTTCGAGCACTATCTGCCGGGTTTTGCGGTCACGCCGCAAAGCATCGAATATCTTTGGCCGGCAATGATCGACTATCTTGAAACCGACTTTGTTTCGTCGGCGCCCATTTCCGCTGCCTACGATCTTGCGAAAACCTTGCCGACGGTTCGTCAGCCCGTTTTGTTGCTTGGCGCAAGAACCGATACGCTGGCAGCTCACTTTTCGCAGGCCTGCGACTTGCTGCCTGCGGCAGCACAACATTTTTTTGCGGATGATCATCCGTTGCATGATCCGGTGCGGGCCGCCGAGTACGCGGGTGTACTCGCCGCCTTTCTTGCAGTATAGATACACGGGTCACCAAGGCTTTCCGACACCAGGCGAGGAACTCGATCGATGCAGGAATACGACTACGTCATCGTCGGTGCCGGATCGGCAGGCTGTGTACTCGCCGCGCGCCTGAGCGAAGATCCCTCGGTACGCGTGCTGCTGCTCGAGGCGGGGGGGCGCGATCTCAATCCGCTCATTCACATGCCCGCGGGTTTGGCGCGACTGGTTGGTAACCGACGCCTCAACTGGTACTACGAGACCGAGCCCGAGCCGCACTTGCAGAATCGTCGGCTGTTTTGGCCGCGCGGCCGAGTGCTAGGCGGCAGCAGTTCGATCAATGCCATGTGCTACATCCGTGGCGATGCGCGCGACTATGACGAGTGGGCTGCGCTCGGGTTGCCGGGTTGGGATTACCGCTCCGTGCTGCCGTACTTTTGCAAGGCGGAACATCAGCAGCGCGGTGCCTCGGAGTTCCACGGTGGCAGCGGTCCCTTGCATGTCGAGGATCTGCGACACCGGAATATTTTGAGTGAAGTGTTTCTCGAGGCGGCAGCCGAGCTCGGTTACCCGCGCAATAACGACTTCAACGGCGCGACGCAGCAGGGCTTCGGGCCTTATCAGGCGACGCTGATCGAGGCGCGTCGTTGCAGCACCGCCGTGGCTTATCTCACCGCGGCACGACACCGCGGCAATCTCGAGATCGGCACGCGATCCATCGCGCTGCGAGTCATTCTCGAGGGCGGGCGAGCGACCACTCTCGAATACCGGCGCGGCTCTGCCACGCAACAGGTCAGAGCCCGGCGTGAACTGCTGCTCTGTGGCGGTGCAATCGCGTCACCGCAACTGCTGATGTGTTCCGGTATCGGCCCCATCAATGAGCTCGAGCGAGCGGGCATCAAGGTCGAGGTGCCGCACCCCGAAGTGGGCAAAAATCTGCAGGACCACCTCGACTATTGCACGCTGCAAAAGAGCTCGCGCGCCGTGACCTATGATTTCGATCTTCTCGAGGAAGGTCTCGCGGGTCTGCGTTATCTGGTCACTCGCAGTGGGCCAGGGGCCTCGAACATCGCGGAGACGGGCGGTTTTTTGCGCTCGAAGTTGGCGGGCGACGAACGTGCTGATTTGCAGTTCCATTTCGTGCCGGCGCAGCTCGATGACCACGGTCGTAACAAACTTCCAGGCCACGGCTATACCCTGCACGCCTGTTATCTTCGGCCGCAGAGCCGTGGGCATATTGGTTTGCGTTCGGCGTCCATGCTCGATGCACCGCGTATCCATGCCAATTATTTGAGCGAACCCGCTGATCTTCGGCATCTCCTCGAGGGCGTACGCGTATCGCGCGAAATTTTTGCCACCCAGGCTTTCGCCGACTATCGGAGTCACGAGGTATTCCCGGGATCCGCGATACAGACGGATGCCGAACTCGAAGTGGCGATTCGGGCCAAGGCCGAATCGATTTATCACCCGGTAGGGACCTGTCGAATGGGTGCCGATGACAACGCGGTGGTCGACGCCGAGTTGCGACTGCGCGGTGTGCAAGGCCTGCGGGTAGTTGACGCTTCGGTGATGCCACGCTTGATCGGCGGCAACACCAACGCGCCCACGATCATGATCGCGGAGAAAGCCGCAGACCTGCTCAAGTCGGCGCATTGATCGTGTCGGTGTCGAGACCCTTCGAGGCGCTTTCGCCCGATGCCGTGCTCGAGGCCGTCGAATCTTTGGGCATGGATTGCGATGGTCGTTTGTTTGCCCTCAACTCCTACGAAAACCGCGTCTATCAGGTGGGCTCGCAGACGCACGGCATGCTGGTGCTCAAATTTTATAGGCCCAGCCGCTGGAGTGACGCGCAGATTCTCGAAGAGCTCGAGTTCGGTACGGAACTCGCGAGCGCTGACTTACCCGTCGCCGCGCCGCTTGTCATCAGCGATCGGCTGCTGCATCAGCGCGCGGGACTGCGATTTGCGGTTTTTCCTCGCCTTGCAGCACGCGGTGCCGAGATCGACGCTCGCGGTTCGCTCGAGCTCGTGGGTCGCACGCTTGGACGCATGCACGCGGTCGGTGCGCGTCGTCGCTTTTTGCACCGACCCCTACTCAGTAGCGACCGTCTTGGCTGGCAGGCGCGCGATGCGCTGCTCGGATCACGGTTTCTCGAAGAAATGACTCGACTCGGCTCGCTGGATGCGACCCTCATCGACAAGTACGCGGAAGTCTCTGCTGAGCTTCTCGAAACGATCGATGAGAAAGTCGATCAAGCAGGACCGTTATCCCGCATTCGACTGCATGGTGATTGCCATCTCGGCAATGTGCTCTGGAACGAACGGGGACCCGTGTTCGTTGACCTCGATGACTGCATGAGTGGTCCGCGCATTCAAGATCTGTGGATGTTCCTCTCGGGTTCTCTGGACGAGCGTCGTGGGCAGTGGCGAGAGCTCGCGGCCGGCTATCGCGAGTTTCACCACATCGATACCGATGAATTGTTGCTCATCGAACCGCTACGGGCCTTGCGCATGGTGCACCACTCAGCGTGGATCGCGACGCGGTGGGACGACCCGGCATTCCCTCGGGCTTTTCCCTGGTTCACGAGTGCGCGCTTTTGGCAGGAGCACGTGAGTGATCTTTGGCAGCAGCTCGAAGTGCTGCGTAGTGGCGAATACGTTGATCTCGAGGCGGGTTCGCCGCGAGGCTAGCCAGCGACGACCGTGCGGTTTCGGCCGTCGTGCTTGGCTGCATAGAGCGCGGTATCAGCCCGCTGCAACAGAGATTCGACGGTATCTCCGGATCGAGCCTCGGCAATTCCGAAGCTCGCGGTGCAGCGACCGCAGCCTTGTGTCTCGGAGGTGCTGGAGGCGAGGCGTATACGTTCGGCGAGCCGTTTGGCACCTGCAGCGTCGGTGTTCCTGCACAAGATGACGAATTCCTCGCCACCCCAGCGCGCCGCAAGGTCATCGCTGCGGCAGCTCTCTTCGAGCAATTTTGCAAAACCGCGCAGGACTTCATCGCCGATCGCATGCCCTGCAGAGTCGTTGACTCGCTTGAAGTGATCGATGTCGGCGATCAACAGAGTCAGCGTCCGCTCTGCATCGATCGCGGCGAGTTGAGATTCGAGCATGGTCTCGGCGTGTCGGCGATTGGCAATTTCGGTAAGTCCGTCACGATTGGCCAGTCGTTCCAGAATCTGCTCCGAGCGCACTGCTCTCAGTAGCTGTCGATAAATGGCACCGCCCGCGACCGCCGCGAAAATGGAGATCGCGACCACCTCACCCAAAATCAGCGAAAACTCCGGGGTGCCGCGCGGCATTTTTGCGAACGTGATGAGGACGGCTGCACCCAGCAAGAACGAGGCGAGCATGATCCGCGTGCGATAGCGCAGCGGATAGAGAAAGTTCAGCACAGCGACCGCTGAGCCATAGGCGAATACCTCGGCGCGATCGGCAAGACCGAGCAGTCCATTTGCCATGGTCCCAGCCAGAGTCAAAGCGAGATGCAAATTTTGCACTGTGAGCTGCGGATCTTTGGGATGTTGCTGTTGGTGTTTGCGCAGCAGCAAAGCCAAGAGCCCCGCAATCAGCATCAGCACATGGCTCAATAAAATCGCGACATTGGCGGGTGACTCGAACAGAGTACCGGCTCGCCAACGACTGTAGTCGATGGCAAACAACAAGAACGCAACCGGAATGCCTATCCAACCGATCGTCGCGATGCGTTCGGCTCGTTCGAGCAGCAAACGATTCTGCAGCTCGGCGCGTTCACGCGCAGGCAGCGAGTTGAGCAGCGTGCGCTCGTCGAAGCGGTTCCAGATGTCGTGCAGCCAGTTCATACCCTACCCCTTGCGGGGACTATTCCCGTTCCTTGGATAGTATTGTGCTGCGTGTGAGCAGCTGCAACTCCCGGCGACGGTAATCGAGGATGAAGGTATCGAGGACGCCGATCACATCCATGCCGATCAGCATGGCAGGCTCATCGAGCATGCCCCAGTGATCAAAGATGTACAGATCAAGGAAATTGATTCGCGCATTCTGTATTCGAACGTTGCCGAGTCGTACCGTCGGTACTGCGAGATTGATGCCCTCTTGCACATCTCCGGTTACGCCGATCACGCCTTCATTGCGGGCGTCGAGACTGCGGCGGCGCGCACTCGCGAGCGCGTTGCGCAAGGCGAGATTGCCCATGGTTTGCTGCGCGCCCGTATCGATGACCGCTTTGGCTTTCACTGATCCGACCCAGGCCTCGACCCAAGGGACTTCACGCCCGGCAAACTTGACCGGTATGGTCGAAAAACCTGGTGGAGCCGGCTGACTTTTGGACCGCGTGATCTCGATACGATCTTTGCGAAACTCGACGTGGATGCGTCGGTCGCGCAGCATGCGCGTGGCAAGCACGCCATCGGCACCGCCGAAAGCATCGTCCACCAATACCATGCGCTGGTTCTCGGTCAAAAAATCACCGATCTCGATTTGCCGTGTTTTGACAACCGGAACCTTCGAGCTGCCGGTCGTGCCACGCAACAAGACGGGGGGAGAGCGATCTGAGTCGAGAGATAAAAGATTTGCGGCATCGTGGGTGAGCGCGGACGTCGTCGCGCCGGTATCGAGCACGAGTCGCAGCGGGCCTTGGCCGTTGACATACACCGGTGCCCAGATCCGTCCGATACGGTCGCGCAGGGTCGGCGCCACGTACTTGGGTTCGGCTGCGGTGACGACGACCTC
>JBJTAV010000020.1:0-2783 GCA_046091005.1 Gammaproteobacteria bacterium
ATCGCCTCGCCGCTGCGGGAATGACCCTTACGCAGGCACACACCCGGTTCGCGAGGCGGGCAGCTCCGCGGACCGAAGAAAGAGCGGTCTCGAGCTGTAGCAACACCCCGGAAGCTTGCGAAAATACTTTGGCGGCCTGCGTAATATGATGCGCGGCGAGGCGCCCCTGGGCGCCCGGCGATCCTGCAAGCCTCTTTTCGCCGGCTGCCGATACCCAGATCAGCGCGACACCAGAAGGCGCGGAAACATCTCGCGAGACGCCCTGTACATCGATGCCTTCTTTGGCCAGCCCCGACAGCGCTCGATCGCCCAAATCATCACGGCCCACTCGGCCGATGAAACTGACTCGACCGCCCGCCCGACTCGCCGCAACAGCCTGATTGGCGCCTTTGCCGCCGGGCAGCATGGCAAACGTTTCACCGAGTAAGGTTTCGCCGGGAGCCGGAAGCCGCCGAAGGCGGACGACCATGTCCGTGTTGCTGCTCCCGACCACGACGATCTTCCCTCGACTCATCGCTAGAGTTTACCTGCTCAACGTTGTTGTCGTATTTTTACAACAATCGCTATGTTTTGGTACAGATACCTTACCCAAAATCCCAAAACTTCCGGTACTCTTCGCAGGTTCTACTCTTCATTAGGGGACAGGCATGTCATCCAAGTATTCAAAGTTGATTCATTGTGCCGTTGGGGCCGCCATCGGTGCCGCAGGGTTTGCAGGACCGACTTGGGCTCAAGACTCCAGCCTCGCGCTCGAAGAAGTGGTCGTTACCGCTCGTAAGGTCGAAGAGTCCCTCCAGGATGCTCCGATCTCCGTCACAGCGTTCACCAACGAAGCGATCACGCAGCGCGGTATCACCGACCTCAACTCGCTCGCCGACTTCTCGCCGGGCCTCAGCTTCTCACAGGCCTTCGGCCGTCAGACCGATCGCCCGGTCATCCGTGGCCAGGGCAACGTCCTCGCCAACGTGCAGTTCGGTGTCGAGTCGGGTACGGCCTACTTCATCGACGGCGTGTACTACAACGGCGACATTCAAGCGCTCGATTTCGACATGCTGCAGCGCGTGGAAGTCATCAAGGGTCCGCAAAGTGCGCTCTACGGGCGTAACACTTATGCCGGTGCCATCAACTTCGTGACCCGCGATCCGCGTGGTGATGAGTGGGGCGGTACGGTCAAGGCGACCGCGGGCAAGTTCGGCGAGCGTCGTGCATCGCTCAACGTCGATGGCCCGATCGCCGAAGGTATCCTCACGGCCCGCTTCGGTGCTCGCATCAACAATTACGACGGCGAATACACGAACCAAGCCACAGGCAAGCTCGTGGGCAATGAACAGGACAAAACGTTCAACGCTACGTTCGTGCTGACGCCGACCGAAGACCTGACGATGCGCGCCTTCGTGCAGTATCGGCATCAGGATGATGGTCCGCTCGCTCTCTTCTTGCAGGGTGCGAACTTCAATAACTGTAAGCCGGGCTTCCGCTCTGCAGGCTACCGCGGAATTAATCCGTTGACGGGAGCGCCGAACTTCAACCCTCTATCGGGACAATTCACTGCGATCAGGAACGGAAATCAGTACTTCTGCGGCGAAATCAAAGCCCGACCTGATCTGATTTGGCTTAATACTGAAGCGATCGGCACCAGCGCTCGCTTCCCGACGACATCATTCCGCGACGGTACGGCCTTCGACGGCGTCGAAGCCAAAGAAACTTTCTCGAGCTTCAGCGTCGAATGGAGCATGCCGGATGGCTCGATGGTGCGCTCACTGACAGGCTATCGCACCAATCATGATCGATTTGGTACAGACAGTGATCACTCCGAAGCGTTCTCGACACTTCCTCTTGATCCCTTCTATCAAAGTGCTATTGATCCGGTGCAAGAGCCGCTTTTTGCCAATACGAATCGTAACGATCGTAGAGAGTGGTCGACGGAATTGAAGATGACCTCTCCGGAAGATGCGAGATTTCGTTATCTCGTGGGAGCTTTCTATTACAAAATCAAAGATCAAGAGAAAGATCTAACCTACCAATACCCGGAGTTTGGCGTGATCAATGGAAACGCGAACATCACAACCATTGAGAACAGGTCCTCATTCGGATCGATTTCGTTCGATCTGACAGAGAAACTCACCACATCGGTAGAAGTTCGTCGGTCCTTCGAAGAAAAGACTCGACAAGAGTACTTTGATTGCATCACAAGTCCTCTGGCGACGGCCTTTAATATATGTCGTTCCTCTAATCCGTCTGGCACGGCGGGCACCTATGGAAACAAGCGGCCCCTGTTGTCCAAATCGTTCAAAAGCACAACCCCGCGCTTCACGCTTGACTACAAGTACTCTGATGACGTGCTGCTTTATGCGGTTATCGCCAAGGGTGTTCGACCGGGTGGAATCAACGGCACAGCGGGAGCCAGTATCAATCGTCCGACATATAAAGAAGAGACATCGAATAATCTTGAGCTCGGCATCAAGAGCACTTGGATGGGTGGTCGCGTTCGCTTTAACGCAGCGGCGTATTACATCGACTCAAAGGACGTACAGGTCACGCAGGCGTTGCCGGCGGCTAGTGGTGGTACCGCTGTCACGTCGATCGCAGTCAACCAGGCGAAAGCGGAAACTCTGGGTTTAGAAGCGGAGATAACAGCTGCGATAACTCAGTACCTCACTGGAACAGTCGCGTTCTCATACACCAATCCGGAGTTCAAGGAAGGGTGTGATGATTTCCAATACGTCCTCAACTCCGGCGGAATCGCTTTTGTTCCGGCGCTTCACGCAGGCTCACCGCTTTGC
>JBJTAV010000021.1:0-27631 GCA_046091005.1 Gammaproteobacteria bacterium
GAGCTCGCCATCGAAATCGATGGCATGGAAGACCTCTTTGCCGGTCGATTTATTGATCGCCGCGACCTCGGGCATGTCCTCGGTGATCAAGTACATGTGTTCCATCGCGAGCACCGGATGCTCGCGACCTACCATGCGACCGATCTCGCGTGCCCAGAGGCCGCCCGCATTGACCACATGCGGCGTGCGAATTTCGCCTTTGTTGGTGATCACCCGCCAGGTTTTATCCGGCAGCTGAATAAGCTCTTCGACTTTCGTGAACCGCTCGATACTTGCGCCGAGCTTGCGTGCGGCCTTCGCATACGCATGTGTCGTACCCGATGGATCGAGATGACCATCGACCACCGTCTCGAGTGCACCGACGAAGCACGAAGGGTCGAGCAAGGGCATGAGCTCGTGGGCACGCTCAGGCGTGATGATTTTGGCCTCGATACCGAGGTAACGACCTTTGGCAACCACGCTCTTCAGCCAATCGAAGCGAGCCTCGGTCGCGGCGAGCAAGACGCCGCCGGTGAGGTGCAGGCTCGTCGGCTGGCCCGAGAGCTCCTCGATTTCTTTGTACAAGTCGATCGTGTACTTCTGCAGCTTGGCAACGTTCGGGTCGCCATTGATGGTGTGCATGCCGCCGGCCGCGTGCCAGGTGGACCCTGAAGTAAGCTCGTCACGCTCGAGCAGGATCGCGTCCGTCCAGCCGAACTTCGCGAGGTGGTAAAGAACCGAGCAGCCGACGACGCCGCCGCCGATGACAACAGTTTGAGCATGGGTACGCATAACCAATCATCGTCTTCAGGCTCCCTTGGTGGGTGTTGTATAAAGCCGACGTGACCATGCGCGACGACGACATCCTTCCTGTCCGCCTTTTCGCAAAAATGACCTCCCACATGCCGCCGTCAAAATGCCAATCGATTGTCCGCGTCGAGCCCATCCGCATGGCGTTTTTGCTGGTACCCGAATTTCCGATGCTGGCGTTCGCCTCTGCACTCGAACCGTTGCGGGTGGCCAATCGCATGGTCGAGCAGGCACTGTTCGAATGGCGACTCGTGACGCTCGATGGGCGACCGGTTGCGGCCAGCAACGGCATCGTCATCACGCCGCACGAATCGTTGGAGTCGCTAGCGCGTCCCGACATCCTCGTGGTCTGTGCCGGTCTAAAGCCGCTGCAGTACGGGCGCAGTCACAAGATTCATCACCACTTGCGGCGCATCGCGTTGCACGGCGCGATGATCGGTGGCATCAGTTCGGCGGCGTTTCTGCTGGCCGATGCCGGTTTGCTGAACGAGCGTCGGGCTACTGTGCATTGGGAATACGCCGAGCTTTTTCGGCAGCGTTTTCCGACGGTCAAGCTTTCGCGCGCGCTGTATGTTTTCGACAGGGATATCTTTACCTGCTCGGGAGGCACTGCGGCACTCGACACGATGTCCTATTTCATTGGTCAAAAATTCGGACCGCAACTTGCGCACACGGTAGCTGAGCAATTCATTCATCCGCGTATTCGGGGTGATGAAGAGGAGCAGCGCGCCGAGATCCATGATCGCTACGCGATCGCGAGTGCGCGTCTTGCCAAAGCCATCGAGCTGATGGAAGCGGCGCTCGATGTGCCGCTTACGCTGCGCGAGATCGCGAAGAAAGTCGGCGTTTCAGCACGTCAGATCGAGCGCCTCTTTGCCGAGGAGTTGCAGCTTGCGCCGACGGCGTTTTACCGCCAGCGTCGTCTCGAGCGGGCGCGCTCGTTGTTACGGCAAACTTTGCAGCCGGTGCGCGATGTCGCACTCGAGAGCGGGTTCGGTTCCACTGCCCATCTCAGTCGTGCCTACCGGAAAGCGTTTGGTTGCACGCCCTCCGCGGAACGGGCGCGCTCGCGAGGCCGCTCCGCCTAACTCCGCCGCAACAAGCGCGATTTGTCGCGCGCCCAGTCGCGTTGTTTTTCGGTGGCGCGCTTGTCGTGTTGTTGTTTGCCCTTGGCGAGGCAGATGCGTAGTTTGGCTCGACCGCGATCCCAGTGCAGATCGAGCGGCGCGATGGAGTAACCCTTGCGCTCGACCGCACCGATCAGATGCGCAATCTCGCGCCGATTGAGTAACAGCTTGCGCGTTCGCGTGGGCTCGGCGAGCACATGCGTCGAGGTAGTTTTGAGCGGGGTGATATGCGCGCCCGTCAGAAACACTTCGCCGTTGCGAAGAAACACGTAAGCCTCGGTGACCTGCGCTTTGCCGGCGCGCAGCGCTTTCACTTCCCAGCCTTCGAGCACGAGCCCGGCGTCGTAGCGCTCCTCGATGAAATAATCGAAGCGCGCACGACGATTCTCGGCGATCAGCCGCGGCGCCTCGGAGGCTTTTTTCGGTGCTTTGGATTCTGGCTTTTTCACTGGGGAGGTCCTGTGGGGGTCATTCTACAGCCCGCGTGAGAGAGCCCGCGTAGAATGCGCGCCATGCGTGAAGTGACCCGGTCAGCACTCGTACCGCTCTCGGCCGAGCGGCTGTACGCACTCATCGTCGATATCGAGCGCTACCCCGAATTTGTGCCCGGCTGCACGCTCGCGCGCATCGAGCAGCAGGGCGAGCACGAGGTGGTGGCGACGCTCGGCGTGCGCCGCGGCGGGCTCGATGCCGAGTTCACGACCCGCAACTCGCTCGAACCCGGCCGCTCGGTCACCATGCGCCTCGTACGCGGGCCGTTCAAATCGCTGGAGGGCATCTGGACCGTGCGCGCGCTCGGCGATGCGGGGTGCGAGGTCAGCCTGCGATTGCGCTTCGAGTTCGCCAATCGACTTGCGGGCGCGATGTTCTCATCTGTTTTCGAGGACACGGCGAAATCGCTCGTCGACGCCTTTGTGGCGCGGGCGCGCAGCGTGATTGCAGGCAGTTGATGCGCTGCGCATTTGCCACTGCGCTTGCCGAATGGCAGGGCGAGATCGCGCTCGAGCTGCCAGACGGCGCGACTGCAGCCGAGGCGTTGCGTGCAGCAAGATCGCAGATCGAGACGCAGATCGACAGGCGGATCCACACGCAGAGCGGAACGCCGGCAAATATCTGGTCAGAGATTTGGGAGCAGGCACCGATTGGTATCTTTGGTGAGCCTTGTGAGCGCGACCAAATATTGCGGGAGGGCGATCGGGTCGAGCTCTATCGACCGCTGGCCGTTGATCCGAAAGCGGCGCGTCGCGCGCGCGCCAAAGAGGCGCAAACGGAGAAGGGGCGAAATCCGCTGACCGCCAAACCGCGCAAGCGTTAAAGCCAGCGCTACGGCTTGGGCGGTATCAGCCGCCGCCGGCGCTTGCCGCTGCGGTCGGTTTTTGTTCGACCGGCTTTTGCTCGGCTGGCTTTTGCTCGGCGGGCACTTCGGTGGGCGCGCCGTCGTTCTCGATCCGACTGACCTTGTCATCCGCGAAATAAATGGTCAGTCGTTGGCGGGTGGGCTTTTCGCCCTTGCCGAGATCGAGCGAGTAGAGATAGTCCCAGCGATCACGATCGAAGGAGTCGGGCAGCATCGGTGTGCCGAGCAGGAAGCGAACCTGAGCGCGGGTCATGCCCTCTTTGACCTGGACCACTTGGCGCGCGTCGAGGAAGTTTCCTTGTTGCACCGTCATGCGGTAGACGCAGCCGCCGAGCAAGAGCGACCCCGAGAGCAGGCCGAGAACCAGCAAGCGGGAAAATGGCAGGCGCGAGGCGGCTTGGAACATAATCGCGATTCTAACCGAAAGGGCGGGGTTCGACGTGGAAGGCAACGATCTGCGCAAGGCGGGACTGAAGGTGACGCTGCCTCGCGTCAAGATTCTCGAGATTCTCGAGCACAGCGGCAATCGCCATCTGTCGGCCGAAGACATCTATCGCAAGCTGGTCGATACGCGCGAGGACATCGGGCTGGCCACGGTATATCGCGTGCTTACGCAGTTCGAGGCAGCGGGTCTCGTCACGCGCCACCACTTCGCCGATGGCATGGCGGTTTTCGAACTCAGCGCCGGCGCGCACCACGACCACATTCTGTGTCTCGATTGCGGTCGGGTGGAGGAGTTCGTCGATGCCGGGATCGAGGAGCGTCAGACTGCTGTGGCCGACAAGTTCGGCTTTGCGATCAGCGACCACGCGCTCGTGATTTACGGGCACTGCCGGAAGGCGAACTGCCCGCATCGCGGGGCGGCGACGAACGACTGAGCGCCGCGCCGGCCTCGAGCATCTCGGCTGCGTGCTCGCGTGCCTTGTCGGTGATGGTCACGCCGCCGAGCATGCGCGCGATTTCTTCGATGCGGGCATCGCGCTCGAGCGTTACGACCTGGGTGCGCGTGGTGCTGCCATCAGTCAACTTTGAGACGCGAAGATGACGATTACCGAGCGCTGCGACCTGTGGCAAATGCGTGACGCAGAGCACCTGCGCGCTGCGCCCGAGCAGGGCGAGTTCACGACCGACGATTTCGGCAACTGCGCCGCCGACGCCGGAGTCGACTTCGTCGAACACCATGCAAGCACCCGCGCCCGAATCTTTGATGCGCGTGGCGAGCGCCACCTGAACGGCAAGCGACAGACGCGAGAGTTCACCACCCGAGGCGACCTTGCCGATGGGGCGCGGCGGTTGCCCCGCGTTGGCGCTCACTTCAAAGTTCACATCCTCATGCCCTTGCGCGAGCGTGGCTTCGGTATTCGCCGATTTTTCGAGCTGTACGACGAACTTGCCGCCCGTCATGCCGAGGGTTTGCATGCGCGCGGAGATGTCGCGGGCGAGCTCCACACTGGCTTTTGAGCGCGCACGCGACAACTGATTGGCCGACTCGCGCCAGGCGGCAACGGCGGCGTCGACCTTGCTTTGCAGGCTTACGAGATCTTCATCGACTTTTTCGAGGCGTTCGAGTTCTGTCGCAAGCTCGAGGGCCTTGGCGGGCAGTTCGTCCGTGGTAATGCGGTGTTTGCGTGCCAGCGACTCGAGTGCGGCCAGGCGCTGCTCGAGTTCTTCTTGGCGGCGCGGGTCGGACTCGAGGGCATCCAGATAACGGGTGAGTTCGCGGGCACTGTCGTTGATGCCGATGAGCGCTGCTTCGAGTCCCGGCCGCAAAGCCTCGAGCGCCGGGTCGAGCGCGGCTCCCTGACGCAGGATGGCGAGCGCGCGTGAGGCCGCCGCGTACGCATTGGTGCCCTCGGCTTCGTAGAGAACGTTGAGCGCACCCTGCGCCGAGGCGGCCAACTTGCCCGAGTTGGCGAGTCGGTTGCGCTCTTCGTTGAGTTGCCCGAGTTCGCCCGGCTGCAGGGCCAGCGCTTTGAGTTCGCTGCATTGATGGCGCAGCAAATCGAGCCGCGCGTCGCGCTCGTGCGCGGCATTTTCGAGCGCAGCGAGATCGGCGGAGTGCTGCAGGCGCGCTCGGTGCAAGCGCGCCACCTCGTCAGCGCGTGGGCTGCAGCCTGCAAAAGCATCGAGCAGTTCGCGCTGCGCGCTGCTGCGTACCAAGGTTTGAAATTCGTGTTGGCCGTGGATTTCGGCGAGCGATTCGCCGATGTGTCGTAGCACCTGCAACGGTACTTGCTGGCCGTTGAGATAGGCGCGCGATTTGCCCTCGCGGGTGATCACCCGGCGTACGACGAGTTCGTCCTCGCTCTCGATGCTTTGTTCTTCGAGCAGCGCGCGCAGGCTGGCGGGCGCGGCGCTCATGTCGAAGGTGGCGGCGATCTCGGCGCGCTCGGCACCGTGGCGGATGCATTCGGCGCCCGCCCGCGCGCCAACCGCAAGCTGCAGGGCGTCGACCAGAATGGACTTGCCGGCGCCCGTTTCGCCAGTGAGCACCGTCAGCCCGCACGCGAAATCGACCTCGACCGAGTCGATGATGGCAAAGTCGCGAACTTGCAGGTGCGAGAGCATCTTGGGTGTATTCGGCGAGCGCTCAGGATTGGGGATCGAAACTGCGTCGACCCCAGTTGAGTTTGCTGCGCAGCAGCCGGAAATAGTCGTAGCCCGCGGGGTGCAGCAGCGTGCTGCGCGAGCCCGCCGCCCGCACGGTCAGTGTGTCGCCCGGGCTGAGTTTGCCCAGCGTGCGACCGTCACAGGCGACCTCGGCGGTGGAGTCGGGTCGATCGATGAGGCGCACTTCGATGACCGAGGTCGCTGCGACCAAAATCGGCCGATCGGAGAGCGTGTGCGGACAGATGGGTGCGACCACGACGACATCGAGGCCCGGCTCGACGATGGGTCCGCCGCAAGAGAGTGCATAGGCCGTGGAGCCGGTGGCGCTCGCGACCACGAGGCCATCGCCGCCGTGGCTGTTGACGAAGCGACCGTTGATCCAAGTTTCGAAGTCGATGAGATGACCGCTGCGGTGGGTTTGCAGCACGATATCGTTGAGTGCGAGCCCAGAGAGTTTTTCGCCGCTCGGCGAGGCGAGTTCGGCGATCAGCAGCGGCCGCTCGTCGCGCTGACATTCGCCTTCGAGCGCGGCATCAACGGAGCTGATCATGTCTTCGGGCATGACGTCGGTCAGAAAGCCGAGTCGACCTCGGTTGACGCCGAGCAGGGGCGTGGGGCGCCCGGCGACGAGGCGCGCCGCATAGAGCAGGGTGCCGTCGCCGCCAATGGCAATGACCAACTGCGCGCGGTCCGCGAGTTCTTGCTCGCTGACAAAGTGCGCGCCGACGCCCTGCAGGCGTGCGGCTTCGTCGGCGAGTGCAATGACCTCAAGACCACGGCGAGCCAGGTGCTCGGCGAGTACGGCGGCGCTCTCGGCGACCCTGGGGTCGGCGAAGCGTGAAACGAGAGCGCAGCAGCGGATGGCGGTCATGGGATATGCGGGAGGTTGGAGCCGAAAACACGAGCAGAAAAACTGCGTCTTTTTATCACGCCCGGATGCCGGAACCAATCGAACGATAGACGACGCTTGACGCAGTTAAGTCGCAGTCGTTAGTTTTTGCCCATGCCCCACGATTACGAGCTACTCAACGAGCGCGCCCAGCAGCTGTTGCGCATGCTCGTCGAGAGCTACATCCGCGACGGCCAGCCGGTGGGCTCGAGATCCTTGTCGCGCGATTCGGGTCTGCGGCTCTCCTCGGCCACCATCCGTAATGTGATGGCCGATCTCGAAGAGCTTGGCTTCGTCGTCTCGCCACACACCTCGGCGGGGCGAATCCCGACCGATCGCGGCTACCGGTTCTTCGTCGACACCTTGCTGCGCTCGCGGCCTCTCGATGACGCAGCTTTAGCCGAGGTACGCCGGCACCTCGACTCGACGCCGCTCGATGATCCGAAGGCCCTCGTTGCCAATGCCTCGCAACTGTTGTCCAACGTGACGCAGCTTGCCGGTGTGGTGACCATGCCGCGTGCCGCGGTCGCTTCGATTACCCAGATCGAATTCGTGGGGCTCTCCGAGAATCGCGTGCTCGTGGTGATGGTATTCAATGATCGCGAGGTGCAGAACCGCATCATCCACCTGTCGCGGCATCACACGCCGGAAGAGCTGCGCAGGGCGGCGCAATTTTTGAACGAGCAGTTGGTGGGTCGTACCGCCGACGCTGCGCGGCAAGAGATCCTGCGACAACTGCAAGAAGCGCGTGAACACATGAACGCGCTGATGCTCGATGCGATCACGGTGGCGCAGAAAATCTTTGAGCAGAGCCCACCCCCGGCGAACACGGGTCTCGATTACATCGTCGCCGGTGAAACCAACCTCATGGGTGTGGCGCAGCTGACGAGCGTCGAGAAACTGCGTCGTCTGTTCGAGGCCTTCAACGAGAAACGGGATTTCTTGCATCTGCTCGATCAGAGTTTGCACGCCGAAGGCGTGCAGATTTTCATCGGCAAGGAGTCGGGATATCAGATTCTCGATGATTGCAGCGTCATCACGGCACCCTACAGTGGCGACGATGGGGTCATGGGCGTGATCGGGGTGATTGGCCCCACCCGTATGGCTTACGAGCGAGTGATCCCCATCGTCGATATCACGGCCCGCCTGTTGGGCTCAGCCCTCAGCACCCGCCGCAGCTAAGCCCGCCAGAGCTGAACCTCCCGGGACTACCTGCCGGCACTTGCCTGCCGGGGTTTGAATGAGAAGCCGCGGGGGCGCGGGCTGCCCCCTTGAAAAGCTCCCCGCCGCCCCCAAATCGCCCCGCGGGCGAACGTTCACACCGAGGCATCAGGGAACACACATGGGCGAATCCGATTCATCGTCCTTCAGTCCGTTTCAGGCCGGCGCCGGCGAGTCGTCGGCCGCAGGCGGCGGTGCAGTGGGGCTGGAAAACGAACTGGCATCCGTTCGCGCGGCATTGACCGAGGCGCAGGGGCAGGTACAGACCGCCAAGGATCAGGCGCTGCGGGCGCTCGCCGAACTCGAAAACGTGCGCAAGCGCGCACAGCGCGACGTCGAGAATGCGCATCGCTACGCCCTCGAGAAGTTCGCGCAGGAATTGCTGCCGGTCAAAGACAGCCTCGATCTCGGCATCGAAAATGCCGGGCGGGCGGACGTGGCGTCACTTGCCGAAGGGCAGGCCGCCACCCAGCGGCTGCTCGCCAAGGCCCTTGAGCGCGCGGGCGTCGTCGAGCTCAACCCCGTGGGTGAGCCGTTCGATGCGAACTTCCACGAGGCCATGGCGGCACAACCCTCGGCAACCGCCGAGCCAAACTCGGTGCTGGTGGTGGTACAGCGTGGCTACACCTTGAAAGGTCGCCTGCTGCGCCCCGCGCGCGTCATCGTCGCCAAGGCACCCGGCTGAGACGCCGCGCAGCCCGCCGTATTGCAGCGCATTGAAAAACCGGCCTAGCGCCCCCACTTAATCGTTCAATCGAAACCAGCGCGGCGAGTGCGCCGCAACGGAGAATCATCATGGGCAAAGTTATCGGCATCGACCTCGGTACCACCAACTCCTGCGTCGCCATCATGGAAGGCGGCAAGCCGCGAGTCATCGAGAACAGCGAGGGCGATCGCACCACACCGTCGATCGTCGCCTTCACCAAGGACGACGAGGTACTCGTCGGTCAGTCCGCCAAGCGGCAGGCGGTCACCAATCCGCAGAACACGCTGTATGCGGTCAAGCGTCTGATCGGTCGTCGCTTCGACGAGAAGATCGTGCAAAAAGACATCGACATGGTGCCCTACAAGATCGTCAAGGCGGACAACGGCGACGCCTGGATCGATGCGCAGGGCAAAAAGATGGCACCGCCCGAGATTTCGGCGCGCGTGCTTATGAAGATGAAAAAGACTGCCGAAGATTTTCTCGGTGAAGAAGTCACCGAGGCCGTCGTCACGGTCCCGGCGTACTTCAACGATTCGCAGCGACAGGCGACCAAGGACGCCGGCCGGATCGCGGGCTTGAACGTCAAGCGCATCATCAACGAGCCGACGGCCGCGGCGCTCGCCTACGGGCTCGATAAATCGGGCGGTGATCGCAAGATTGCGGTCTATGACTTGGGCGGCGGCACCTTCGACGTGTCGATCATCGAGATCGCCGAGGTCGACGGTGAGCGTCAGTTCGAGGTGTTGTCGACCAACGGCGATACCTTCCTCGGCGGCGAAGACTTCGATCTGCGCGTCATCAATTTTTTGGCGGACGAATTCCAGAAGGAATCCGGCGTCGATGTCCGCAAAGACCCGCTCGCCATGCAGCGCCTCAAAGAGGCGGCCGAAAAAGCCAAGATCGAGCTGTCGTCCAGCCAGCAGACCGACATCAACCTGCCGTACATCACCATGGATGCTTCGGGACCGAAGCACCTGGCGGTGAAGCTGACGCGCGCCAAGCTCGAATCGTTAGTCGAAGATCTCGTCAAGCGCACCATCGAGCCCTGCAAGGTCGCGCTCAAGGATGCCGGGCTCTCGCCGGGCGAGGTGTCCGAGGTCATCCTGGTGGGTGGCCAGACGCGCATGCCGCTCGTGCAGAAACACGTCAAAGATTTCTTCGGCAAGGAGCCGCGCAAGGACGTCAACCCCGATGAGGCGGTGGCGGTAGGCGCGGCGATCCAGGGCGGCGTGCTCGCGGGCGACGTCAAAGACGTGCTGTTGCTCGATGTGACGCCGCTGTCGCTCGGTCTCGAGACGCTCGGTGGCGTCATGACCAAGCTCATCGAAAAGAACACCACCATCCCGACCAAGCATTCGCAGGTGTTCTCGACCGCGGAAGATAATCAGACTGCAGTCACCATTCACGTGCTGCAGGGTGAGCGCGAGCGCGCGATCGACAACAAGTCGCTCGGCAAGTTCGATCTCTCCGACATCCCCGCGTCGCGTCGCGGCACGCCGCAAATCGAGGTCACGTTCGACATCGACGCCAACGGCATCCTCAATGTCTCGGCCAAGGACAAGGCCACCGGCAAGGAGCAGCGCATCGTCATCAAGGCGTCCTCGGGTCTGTCGGAGGACGAAATCAAGCGCATGGTGCGTGATGCCGAGGCGCATGCCGACGAGGACAAAAAATTCCGCGAACTCGTCGAGGTGCGCAACCGCGCCGATGGCATGGTGCACTCGGTCGAGCAGACGCTCACGGATCTCGGCGAGAAAGTGCCGACCGAAGAGCGCCTGAAAGTCGAAAGTGCACTCAACGATCTGAAGAGCGTCATCAAAGGTGACGACAAAGACAAGATCGAAAAGAAGCTCGAAGCGCTGCTGCAGGCCTCCAGCCAGATCGCGCAGCAGGCCTATGCGCAAGCCGAGGGCGGCGCCGCGGGCGCGGCCGGAGCGGGCACCGGGGCGGCTGGGGCGCGCGCCGGCGATGAGGGCGGGCGCGAAGATGTGCTCGATGCCGAGTTCGAAGAAGTGAAGGACAAGGACGACGACCGCAAGGCGTCCTGAGCCTCCACGCAACATGGCCAAGCGCGACTATTACAAGGTTCTTGATGTAGCCAAGAACGCGACAGAAGCCGACATTAAGAAGGCCTACCGACGCCTGGCCATGAAATATCACCCGGACCGCAATCCGGGTGACAAAGAAGCCGAGGAGAAGTTCAAAGAGGCCAAAGAAGCCTACGAAGTGCTCGCCGACGAGCAAAAGCGCGTGATCTACGACCAGCATGGTCACGATGGCATCGACGCCGCCCGCCAGGGCGGCGGCGGAGCCGGTGGCTTCGGTGGCGCCGACTTCGGCGATATCTTTGGCGAAGTTTTCGGCGATATCTTTGGTGGCAACCGACGTGGCGGACGCTCGCAGGTGTTTCGCGGTGCCGATCTGCGCTACGAGCTAGAGCTCGAATTGCCGCAGGCGGTGTTCGGCTACACGACCGAGGTCGAGATCCCGCGCTTGATGGAATGCGAGACCTGCGGTGGCTCGGGTGCGGCGAAGGGCCATAGTCCGGTGACCTGCGATCAATGTCAGGGCTCCGGGCAGATGCGCATTTCGCAGGGCTTTTTTCAGCTGCAGCAGCCCTGCAATCGATGCCGCGGTACCGGGCGCATCATCCGTAACCCCTGTGACACCTGTTTGGGCCAGGGTCGCATCCGTCGTACCCGCAAGCTCTCGGTCAAGGTGCCGGCGGGTGTTTCGACCGGCGATCGCATCCGCTTGGGTGGCGAGGGCGAGGCGGGGCGTAACGGTGGACCCGCGGGCGATCTCTACATCGAGATGAACGTCAAACCGCATCCGATTTTTGAACGCGAGGACGATGATCTCTCCTGCGAAGTACCCGTGAGTTTTGCAACGGCCGTGCTCGGCGGTGCGGTCAAGGTGCCGACCCTCGAAGGCGATGTGTCACTCAAGATTCCCGCCGAGACGCAATCCGGCAGGGTTTTTCGCCTGCGTGACAAGGGCGTTAAACCCGTCCGCGGCGGTGACCGGGGCGACCTCTTTTGCCGCGTTGTGGTAGAAACTCCGGTGAACCTGTCGAGCGAGCAGCGTGAACTCCTCAAACAGTTTGATGAATCGCTGCGCGGCGATGGTCGCGGACATACGCCCCGTGAAGAAGGATTCTTCGAAGGCGTCAAAAGATTCTTCTCCGGTAGCTGACGCGCCGCAGAGTTAGGCAAGAGGTCGATGCGTGGTGGCTCGATGCGTGTAATCGTCGTGGGTGCCGCAGGGCGCATGGGCGTAGCGCTCCGAACCGCTCTTCGCGATTGGCCGCAGGCAAAGCTCGTTGGCGCGATCGACCGCAACGCCAACGAAGAGCAGGGCATCACGACGGATCTTGAGGCGCTGCTGCCCGCCGCCGACGTGATGATCGATTTCTCCTCGCCGCAAGGCACCGCGAACAATCTTGCCGCCTGCGCGAGGCATGGGGTTGCGGCACTCGTGGGCACAACTGGACTTGCCAGCGAAGCCATGGTCGCTGCGAATGCGGCCGCTGCGAAGATCCCCGTGCTCATCGCCGCCAACACCAGTCTTGGCGTCACGCTGCTGCTCGAACTCGTGCGCGCAGCGGCCCGGGCGCTGCCTGCGGACTTCGATATCGAAATCATCGAAGCTCATCATCGCCATAAAAAAGACGCGCCGTCGGGTACCGCGCTCGCATTGGGTCGCGCAGCCGCAGCGGGTCGCGGACAGGAACTCGAATCGATCATGGCGGACGAACGTCGCGCGGAAGCGGCGCGGCGGACCGGGGAGATCGGCTTCGCGGTCGTGCGTGCTGGCGACATCGTCGGGGATCACACCGTGCTCTTTGCCGGGGCGGGCGAGCGGGTGGCGATCAGTCATCAGGCTACCGACCGGGCGATCTTTGCCCGCGGCGCGCTGCAGGCGGCCGCCTGGCTCGCGGGAAGGGCCCCCGGACGCTACGAAATGGGCGAGGTAATTGGTTTTAAATCAATAACTTGAAGCAATCTCTGCAGAGATTTCGATATTGTGGATTTCACATGGACAGCAAGGCGGTCGAAAACATAGAATCGCCTTCTAATCCGATAGCCGGGTTAGTCCGTGCAGGGCGGGAGGTGTTCGCGAGAATGCCTCCCGCTTTGTTCATCCGAACCCAGCTCGCAGCGTCGGAGAGTTGGGCAAGCTATTACGGGTGACATAGTGATCGACGCAGTGTTGGCGCTGGCTGACGGAACGCTCTTCCGCGGTCAATCGATTGGTGCGACTGGCAAGACCTCAGGCGAAGTCGTTTTCAATACCGCGCTGACCGGGTATCAAGAAATTCTTTCTGACCCGTCTTACTCTCGACAAATTGTCACGCTCACCTACCCGCACATCGGCAATGTCGGCACGAACGCTGACGACATGGAGTCGGCGAAGGCTTACGCCGCCGGGCTCGTCATTCGCGATCTGCCGCCGCGCGCCAGCAACTACCGCATGCAAGAGACGCTGCCGCAGTTCCTCGCCCGCGAGGGCGTGGTGGCCATTGCCGATATCGACACCCGCAAACTGACGCGCATCTTGCGTGAGGGTGGGGCGCAGTCCGGCTGTGTCGTCGCCGGTAGCGGCACAGAATCTTTGATTGAACTCGAGCAGACTGCGCTCGCCGGCGCTCGCGGCTTCCCGGGGCTCAAAGGCATGGACCTAGCGAAGGTGGTCTCGACGCCAACGCAGTTCACGTGGACCGCCGGCTCAAACTTCGATGCGCCGCCGCCGCGTGATGCCGGGCACAAGCCTTTCCGTGTGGTCGCCTGCGATTACGGGGTCAAGTACAACATCCTGCGTCTGCTGATCGATGCGGGTTGCGAAGTGACGGTGGTGCCCGCGCAGACCTCGGCGGCCGACATTCTGGCGCTCGCGCCCGAGGGCGTTTTTCTGTCGAACGGACCTGGCGACCCGGAGCCCTGCGATTACGCGATCGCGGCAATCAAAGAATTGCTGGAGCGCGATCTGCCGATCTTCGGCATCTGCCTCGGTCACCAGCTGCTCGGACTCGCCAGTGGCGCGCGCACCGTCAAGATGAAATTCGGTCATCACGGCGCGAACCATCCCGTGCAAGATCTGCAGACCGGGCGGGTGCTCATCACCTCGCAGAACCACGGGTTCGCGATCGATGACGCGACCCTGCCCGCCAATCTCGTGGCTACGCATCGCTCGCTGTTCGATGGCAGTCTGCAAGGCGTGGCGCGTACCGACCGTGATGCCTTCAGTTTTCAGGGCCATCCCGAGGCGAGCCCGGGTCCCCACGACGTCAAATATCTCTTTGAACGCTTCACCGCCGCGATGCAGCGGCGGCGGGCAGCCTGAGTCAGCGCCATGCCGAAAAGAACAGACATCCAGAGCATTTTGATCATCGGTGCCGGGCCGATCGTCATCGGTCAGGCCTGCGAGTTCGACTACTCCGGGGCGCAGGCCTGCAAAGCGCTGCGCGAGGAGGGTTATCGGGTGGTCCTCGTCAACTCGAATCCGGCGACGATCATGACCGACCCGGAGATGGCGGATGTCACCTACATCGAGCCGATTAATTGGCGCACGGTCGCGCGCATCATCGAAAAAGAACGCCCTGATGCGCTGCTGCCGACCATGGGTGGCCAGACGGCGCTCAACACCGCGCTCGATCTGGTGCGCGAGGGCGTGCTCGAAAAATTCGATGTCGAACTGATCGGGGCCTCGCGCGAGGCTATCGACATGGCCGAGGATCGCGAACTCTTTCGTGACGCCATGCGCGAGATCGGCCTCGAGTCGGCGCGATCGGCGGTTGCCCATAGTCTGGAGGAGGCGCTTGCCATTCAGGTGGGTCTCGGCTTTCCCTGCGTCATTCGACCGTCGTTTACTTTGGGCGGCTCGGGCGGTGGCATTGCTTACAACCGCGAAGAGTTCGAGACCATCGTGGCGCGCGGCATCGACGCCTCGCCGACCAACGAGGTGCTGGTCGAAGAGTCGGTGCTCGGCTGGAAGGAATTCGAGATGGAGGTCGTTCGCGATCGTGCGGATAACTGCATCATCGTTTGCTCGATCGAAAATCTCGATCCGATGGGCGTGCACACCGGTGACTCGATCACGGTGGCGCCAGCGCAAACTTTGACTGACAAAGAATATCAGCGCATGCGCGATGCCTCGATTGCGGTGCTGCGCAAGATCGGGGTCGATACGGGTGGTTCGAACGTGCAGTTCGCGATCAACCCGGAAGACGGCCGACTGATCGTCAGTGAAATGAACCCGCGCGTCTCGCGCAGCTCGGCGCTCGCCTCGAAGGCCACCGGTTTTCCGATCGCCAAGATCGCGGCCAAGCTCGCGATCGGCTATACGCTCGATGAATTGCGCAACGACATCACGGGCGGGGCGACGCCCGCGTCCTTCGAGCCGACCATCGATTACGTGGTCACCAAAGTACCGCGCTTCACGTTCGAGAAATTCAAGGGCGCAAATGATCGACTGACCACGCAAATGAAGTCGGTGGGCGAGGTGATGGCGATCGGGCGAACTTTCCAGGAATCCCTGCAAAAAGCCCTGCGCGGTCTCGAGACCGGCCTCGACGGTCTTTCGCCGATCACGCGTTTGCCCCTCAATGAAGAGTCCTCGAGCACGCTGGCACAAAATCTGCGCATGCCGGGCCCCGATCGCCTGCTGCAGGTCGCGGATGCATTCCGCGCGGGCTGGACTTTCGACCGCGTGCAGGAGCTCTGCCGCATCGATCCTTGGTTTTTGTCGCAGATCGAAGAATTGATCACGCTCGAGGGCGAAGTGGCTGCGGCCGGTTTTGCTGCGCTTGATGGGTCGCGTTTGCGACAACTCAAGCGCAAGGGTTTCTCCGATAGTCGTCTCGCAAGACTGACGGCACGCAGCGAAGCGGACGTTCGCAACCAGCGCCGCAAGTGCGGGGTGCGCCCGGTCTACAAGCGTGTCGACACCTGTGCCGCCGAGTTTTCGACCTCGACCGCCTACCTCTATTCGACCTACGAAGAGGAGTGCGAGGCCGCGCCGACGAATCGACGCAAGATCGTCATTCTGGGCGGCGGACCCAACCGTATCGGCCAGGGCATCGAATTCGATTACTGCTGTGTCCATGCGGCCCTCGCGCTGCGTGAGCACGGCGACGAGACCATCATGATCAACTGCAATCCGGAGACCGTGTCGACCGATTACGACACCTCTGACCGGTTGTACTTCGAACCTTTGACTCTCGAGGATGTACTCGAGGTCATCGACAAAGAAAAGCCGGCGGGCGTGATCGTGCAATACGGCGGTCAAACGCCGCTCAAGCTGTGCCGGGCGCTGGAGCGTGAAGGCGCGCCGATCATCGGTACGTCGCCCGAATCGATCGACATCGCCGAAGATCGCGAGCGCTTTCAAAAGTTGGTGCAGGCACTCGGTCTGCGGCAGCCCGCCAATGCGACGGCGCGCACCGAAGAGCAAGCGCTGGCGCTCGCGCGCGAGGTCGGCTTTCCGCTCGTCGTGCGCCCCTCTTATGTGCTCGGCGGTCGCGCCATGGAAATCGTCTTCAACGAGGACGACCTGCGCACCTACATGACCGATGCGGTCAAAGTGTCTAACGAAAGCCCGGTGCTGCTCGATCGTTTCCTCGACGATGCCATCGAAGTCGATGTCGATGCGGTCTGCGACGGCAAGCAAGTGCTGATCGGCGGCATCATGGAGCATGTTGAACAGGCGGGGGTTCACTCGGGCGATTCCAGTTGCTCGCTGCCCCCCAACAGTCTCTCGGCTGAACTGCAGGATGAACTGCGCGAACAGACGCGCAGGCTTGCGCTTGCACTCAATGTCGTGGGGCTCATGAACATCCAGTTCGCGATCCAGAACTCGGTGATTTTTGTCCTCGAGGTCAACCCGCGCGCGTCGCGCACGGCGCCGTTCGTTTCCAAGGCTATTGGCCTGCCGCTCGCCAAGGTGGGCGCGCGCGTGATGACGGGTCGCTCGCTCGAGGCACAGAGTGCGACGCGTGAGCGACTCCCCAACTTTTTTTCGGTCAAAGAAGCCGTCTTTCCGTTCGTCAAATTTCCGGAAGCCGACCCCATGCTCGGCCCCGAGATGAAATCGACCGGCGAAGTCATGGGCACGGGGCGAAGCTTTGGCGAGGCCTATGCCAAATCGCAGGCGGCATCGGGCGTAGTGCTGCCGCGTTCGGGGCTGTGTTTCATCAGCGTACGCGAGCGCGACAAACCGGCGGCCGTCGAACTCGCCCGGCGTTTGTTATCCCGCGGCTTCGAACTCGTGGCCACCCTGGGCACGGCGCAACAGATCGCTGCCGCCGGGCTTGCGGTTCGCGTCGTCAACAAGGTGCGCGATGGCCGCCCGCACTGCGTCGACATGATCAAAAATGGCGAGATCGCCCTGATCGTCAACACCACCGAGGGCAAGCAGTCGGTGCGCGAGTCGCATTCGATCCGCCGCGAGGCCGTGCAGCGCCGCGTGACCTACTACACGACGCTTGCGGCGGCCTTCGCGACCTGCGAGGCTTTGGACTCGCTCGATGCCGTCGATGTGAATCGGCTGCAGGACCTGCACCGCGATGTGCAGATCGCGTCTTGACGAGCTAGGTCTTAGCAGGAGACAGCCACGTGAAGCGAAACCCGATGACGCTAGCCGGCGCCGAGAGGCTGCGTGCCGAACTCAAGCGCCTCAAAAGCGAGGATCGTCCGAACGTCATCAAGGCGATTGCCGAGGCGCGCAGTCACGGCGACCTCTCCGAGAATGCCGAGTATCACGCGGCGCGGGAGCAGCAGGGTTTCATTGAGGGACGCATCGCCGAGCTCGAGGCCAAGCTCTCGACGGCAGACATCATCGATGTCGCACAGCTCACGCCGAACGGTAAAGTTGTTTTCGGGGCGACGGTCGACCTTGAGGCCGAGGAAGACGGCAAGAAAGTGACCTACACCATCGTCGGTGAGGAAGAGGCCGATATCCGCGCCGCGCGGATTGGCATTACCTCGCCCATTGCACGGGCGCTGATCGGCAAGTCCGAGGGCGATGTGGTCGATGTGGCCGCCCCCGGCGGCACCCGGAGCTACGAGATCGTCGCGGTTCGCTACCAATAAGCGGCCAAGTCGAGTGCCAAAGCGGCCAAGTCGAGTGGCCTGGCAAACCGCAAACAAACCGCAAAATCAGTCTGGCAATACGATCTTGGGCAGGTCTGGACGGCGACGGTAAAGCGTTGCCACGTGGCCAATCCGCCCGACCAGCGCGCTTTGGGTGACCTTCGCGAGATTTTCGAGGGCGGCGTCTCTGGCCTCGCGCTCAGCCCCGGTCATCCGAACTTTGATCAATTCGTGATCGTGCAGGGCCCGCTGGGTCTCGGCAATGACGCCCTCGCTGACCCCGCCATTGCCGACGAGAATCACGGGCTTCAGGGGGTGGGCGAGCCCGCGCAGGTAGCGGCGCTGTTTTTCGGTAATCTTCATGAACGGATTGTAGCCCAGCCGGTCATAATTCCCGGATGCGGTTTTTGACGCTGGTCCGGCCGAGGCTGATGGTGTAGCGTGGGGCAGCGGCGCAACGGAATGCGCGCAGCGAGGAAAGCTTAATGAACGATCTAATGAAAAACTTCGTGGTTTGGGCCCTGATTGCGGTGGCCGTGCTGGTGCTTTTCAGCCAGTTCGTGCCGCGCTCGGGTCCGGTGTCGGAGGTCAGCTACACGACCTTCCTCGAAGAGGTTCGCAACGGCCGCATCGAAACGGTGGTCCTGCAGGGCGACACCATCAGCGGTACTCGCAAAGACAAATCCAGCTTCGAGCTCTACAACCCCGAAACCGAGAACACCGCCCTGATCGGCACGCTGGCCAAGTCGGGGGTCGCCATTATCGGTCGCGCGCCCAAGCAACCGAACTTCCTCGCGCAGCTCGTACTGCAGCTCGCACCTGCGTTGCTGCTCATTCTGGTATTCGCCTGGATGCTGCGGCAGATGCAGGGCGGCGGCAACGGTCGCGGCGCGATGTCCTTTGGCAAGAGCCGCGCACGGCTGCTCAGCGAAGATCAAGTGGCGGTCACCTTCGCCGATGTGGCGGGCGTCGATGAAGCCAAGCAAGAAGTCGGCGAGATCGTCGACTTCCTCAAAGATCCCTCCAAGTTCCAGAAACTCGGCGGCAAAATTCCGAGGGGCGTGCTGATGGTCGGCAGCCCGGGTACGGGCAAAACCTTGCTCGCGCGCGCCATTGCGGGCGAAGCGAAAGTGCCGTTTTTCACCATTTCAGGTTCCGACTTCGTCGAAATGTTCGTTGGCGTCGGTGCTTCGCGCGTCCGCGACATGTTCGAGCAGGCGAAGAAGCACGCCCCCTGCATCATTTTCATTGATGAAATCGACGCGGTCGGTCGGCATCGTGGCGCAGGCTTGGGCGGCGGTCACGACGAGCGCGAACAAACTTTGAACCAGCTGCTGGTCGAGATGGACGGCTTCGAGGGCAACGAGGGCATCATCGTGATCGCGGCGACTAACCGCCCGGATGTGCTCGACCCCGCGTTGCTGCGCCCGGGTCGCTTCGATCGTCAGGTCGTGGTGCCGCTGCCCGACGTGCGTGGTCGCGAGCAGATCCTCAAAGTTCACATGCGCAAAGTGCCGCTGGGCGATGACGTCAAGCCGGCGCTGATTGCGCGCGGCACGCCTGGTTTCTCGGGCGCTGATCTTGCCAATCTCGTCAACGAGGCGGCGTTGTTCGCGGCGCGCGCCAACAAGCGCATCGTCGGCATGGACGAGTTCGAGCGTGCCAAAGATAAAATCATGATGGGCGCCGAACGGCGCTCGATGGTGATGACCGAGCAAGAAAAGCGCATGACGGCCTATCACGAGGCAGGTCACGCGATTGTCGGTATCTCGGTTCCCGAACACGACCCGGTCTACAAAGTCACGATCATTCCCCGCGGCCGTGCACTCGGCGTCACGCAGTTCCTGCCGGAGCAGGACCGCTATTCCATGAGCAAGCGCCGTATCGAAAGCGGCATTGCCACGCTCTTTGGCGGTCGTATCGCCGAAGAACTGATTTATGGTGTCGATGCGGTAACGACCGGTGCATCGAACGACATCGAGCGCGCCACTGATCTCGCGCGCAGCATGGTCACGAAGTGGGGCCTCTCCGACAAACTCGGACCGCTGACGTACTCCGAGGCCTCTGGTGAAGTCTTTCTCGGCCGCTCGGTCACGCAGACCAAGCAGGTGTCCGAGGAAACCGCGGCGGTCATCGACCAGGAAGTGCGCCGCGTGATCGAGAGCAATTACGATCGCGCCCGCGACATTCTGCAGACCCACATCGACAAGCTCCACGCCATGGCCGATGCCCTGATCAAGTACGAAACCATCGACGATGGTCAGATCAAAGACATCATGGCTGGGCGGCCGCCGAGCCCGCCCTCTGGCTGGGATGACACCGTGCCTAGCGGCCCTGCGGGTGGTGCGCCACGCCCTGCGCCGCAGCCGGGTAGCATCGGTCCGCCGGCCGGCGAGGGCAGCGCGGGTTGATCGTCAGCTGATCTCATTGGCTGAAGCGACTCGTGTTGCTGCGCTGCGCTGACCGGGCGCTTGATCTCGCCACGCCCGTGGTCATGGGCGTACTCAACGTCACGCCCGACTCTTTCTCCGATGGTGGGCGCTTCATCGACTTCGATGCGGCCATTGCCCAAGGCCTTGCGATGCGGGCGGCGGGCGCGGCGCTCATCGATGTCGGCGGCGAGTCGACGCGCCCGGGTGCGGAGCCTGTCGAGGTGACCGAAGAATTGCGGCGCGTGGTGCCGGTGGTGCGTGAACTTGCAGCGCAGGGCGCAATCGTTTCGATTGACACCCGCAAACCCGAGGTCATCACGGCTGCCATTGCTGCCGGCGCCAAAATGGTGAATGACGTGTATGCCTTGCGTATGCCGGGTGCGCTCGAGGCGGTCTGCTCTGATGTCGCGGTGTGCCTGATGCACATGCAAGGTGAGCCGCGCAGCATGCAAAAGGCGCCACATTACGATGACGTGGTGGTCGAGGTAGGCGGGTTTCTTGCGGCGCGCGTCGCAGCTTGTGCGGCGGTCGGCATCACGCGCGATCGACTCGTCATCGATCCCGGTTTCGGCTTCGGCAAAAACCTTGAGCACAATCTGCAGTTGTTGCGGGGTTTGCGCGCATTGACCGAACAAGGCTTGCCGATTTTGGCGGGGCTGTCGCGCAAGTCGATGCTGGCGGTCATCACGGGTCGCGCGGTCGATGCGCGCCTCGCGGGCAGTCTTGCGCTCGCTTACGCAGCGCTCGAGGGTGGAGCGCGTATCATTCGCACGCACGATGTCGCCGAAACCTGTGATGTCGTCAAAGTCTGGTTGGCGCTGCAGCAGCGCGAGGGGATGGCGTGAGCAGAAAATATTTTGGCACCGATGGGGTTCGGGGCAGGGTCGGCGAACCGCCACTGACCGTCGACTTCGTGCTGCGGCTTGCCAGCGCGGCGGCGCGAGTACTCGCACCCGAGGGCGGTAGCGTACTCATTGGCAAAGACACGCGACTGTCCGGCTATATGTTCGAAGCGGCGTTGGAGGCGGGCTTCGTGGCCGCGGGCGTCGACGCCATGCTCATCGGTCCGTTGCCGACGCCGGGCGTCGCCTACATGACGCGACACTTTGGCTGCAAGTTCGGCGTGGTCATCAGCGCTTCGCATAACCCCTATCACGACAACGGCATCAAATTCTTTGATAGCGCAGGCGGCAAGCTTTCGGACGAAGAGGAAGCTCGAATCGAAGCCGAGCTCGAGAACCTGCCGATCACTCGCGAGTCGAAGGAGCTAGGTCGTGCCACTCGCGTCGACAAGACACGCAAGGCGTATCAAGAGTTTTGCATCTCGACCATGGCGCCCGGCACTTCGCTCGCCGGCATGAAGATCGTTATCGACTGTGCGCACGGCGCGGGCTACAAAGTCGGTCCCCGCATCCTCGCTGATCTTGGCGCCGAGATCGTGCCGCTAGGCTGCTCGCCGAATGGTCGCAATATCAATCAGGGCTGTGGTTCGACGGCGCCCGAGTTGCTGCAGCTGACCGTGCCCGGCGTGCGCGCGCAGGTGGGCATCGCCCTCGATGGCGATGGCGATCGCCTCGTCATGGTCGATCACCTCGGTCGCAAGGTCGACGGCGATCAGTTGCTCTACGTGATTGCCACGCACCGACATGCCACGGGGCGACTGCAGGGACCGGTGGTCGGCACGCTCATGACCAACTATGGACTTGAGCGGGCGCTTCTCGAGCGCGGGATTGCGTTTCATCGCGCTCAGGTCGGCGATCGCTACGTGCTCGCCAAATTGCGCGAGACGGGCGGCGTGCTTGGCGGCGAAACGTCGGGTCATTTGTTGACGCTCGATTACACGACGACGGGCGATGCGATGGTCGTTGCGCTGCAGGTGTTGTCGATCATGCGCGAGACCGGCAAGACGCTCGCCGAGCTCACGGCCGAGTTGACGCTGTTGCCGCAGACCATGGTCAACGTCAAAGTTTCAGAGCGTTTCGATCCCCTCCGTGTGGGCTCGGTACGCGAGTCAATGAGTTCGGTCGAGCAACGTCTCGCCGGGCGCGGGCGCGTGGTGCTCAGAGCCTCGGGCACCGAGCCACTCATTCGCGTGATGATCGAAGCCGAAGACGGCGCCGAAGCCAAGTCGCTCGCCAACGAGCTGGCAGATGCCGTGCGCGCTGCGGCGCCCCAGGCTTGATTGACGGATATCGATTAACGGATATCGAGTAGCGGAGGGAGTTCAATGACTCGACGGCCGATGGTCGCAGGCAACTGGAAAATGCATGGCTCGCGCGCAGCCAACGCCGCGTTGATCGATGGCGTGTTTGCAGGCTTGGGCGCTGGGATTGCGGCGGCTGCGACAGGGGTGACGGCCGAGGTCGTCGTCTGTCCACCGTTCGTTTACTTGGCTGATGCCGCGCAGCGGCTCGCGGGCAGCGCGGTAGAGCTCGGCGCGCAGGATGTCTGCGCTGAACCCGGGCAGGGCGCATTCACCGGTGAGGTCGCAGGACCCATGTTGCGCGATATCGGTTGCAGCCATGTCATCGTCGGTCATTCCGAGCGGCGTGCACTCTATGGCGAGAGCGATGAGCTGGTCGCGCGCAAAACCTTGGCGGCACTGGCGTCTGGGCTCACGCCCATCGTTTGTGTCGGCGAACTGCTCGAGGAACGCGATGCCGGACGCACTCATGAGGTGGTCGGTCGCCAGCTCGATGCGGTGATCGCGGCGCTTCGGGCCTCTGCGCTTGGGCTCGCAGGCCTGGCTCAGTGTGTCATCGCCTATGAGCCCGTCTGGGCGATCGGCACCGGCCGCACGGCGAGCCCGGCGCAGGCCCAAGACGTGCACGCCTACATCCGTGGTCGAATCGTCGAGGGTGATGCTACAATTGGCGGCTCGATCAGGCTCCTCTACGGGGGCAGCGTCAAAGCGGGTAATGCCCGCGAGCTGTTCGGCATGCCCGATGTCGACGGCGGCCTGATCGGTGGGGCCTCACTGAAGGCTGAGGAATTCGTCGCGATCGTCGCGGCGGCCCAGTGAAAGCAGCCCGTTAATGAATTGGAATTGACCGCATGTTGCTGACCGCGCTGACCATCATTCAGGTATTCGCCTCGCTCGCGATCATCGCGCTCGTGTTGTTGCAGCGCGGTAAAGGTGCTGATGCGGGTGCAGGGTTTGGCGCCGGCGCATCGGGCAGCGTGTTCGGCGCGCGTGGTGCGACCACTGGTCTTTCGCGCGCGACGGCAGTGCTCGCCGCCGTGTTCATGATCAACAGTCTCGCGCTGGCTTGGCTCGGTACGCGGCCCGCAGACAGCTCATCGGGCGGTTTGCTCGGCGAGTCGGCAACGCAAGTCGCGCCAGCTCCGGCGCCAGCAGCGCCGCAGGCACCTGCGCCGTAAGTTGCGCAGCGCAACCAAGCATCGGAGATCGAATTCGCGGACGTGGTGGAATTGGTAGACACACTAGCTTGAGGGGCTAGCGCCGCAAGGTATGGGAGTTCGAGTCTCCCCGTCCGCACCAAACTCGATCAACATCCTGATACAATTCGCGCCGCTTCGAGCACGGGGGTTACGGGGCCATCAGCCTCGTTCGTGTCAGGGCGAAACGAATGTTGACGAACTATCTGCCTGCGCTGATTTTTCTCGGGGTCGCCACTGGCCTCGCTGCGGTTCTTCTCGTACTCGGGACCGGCCTCGGCCGCTATTTCTCCCGGGCACCCAACGACGTCGCAAAACGCTCCGCCTACGAGTGCGGCTTCGAAGCCTTCGAAGACACGCGTATGAAGTTCGACGTGCGTTACTACCTCGTCGCGATCCTTTTCATCGTGTTTGATCTCGAAATTGCCTTTCTCTTCCCGTGGGCGGTTGCGCTCGATCCCATTGGCGGATTCGGTCTCATCTCCATGGGCATTTTCCTCGGCATCCTTATCGTGGGTTTCATCTACGAGTGGAAGAAGGGGGCAGTCGAGTGGGATTGACCGAAGAAGGCGTTGCGCACGAATTTGCGCAGCGCGGTTTTGTCACGTTGCAGGGCGACAACCTCGTCAACTGGGCACGCACCGGGTCACTCTGGCCCATGACCTTCGGACTTGCCTGCTGTGCCGTCGAGATGATGCACGCGGGCGCATCGCGCTACGACCTCGACCGATTCGGTGTCGTATTTCGGCCGAGTCCGCGCCAGTCCGACGTGATGATCGTGGCCGGCACGCTGGTCAATAAAATGGCCCCAGCGCTGCGCAAGGTCTACGACCAGATGCCCGAGCCGCGTTGGGTCATCTCCATGGGCTCCTGCGCCAACGGCGGTGGCTATTACCACTACTCTTATGCGGTGGTTCGCGGCTGTGATCGGATCGTGCCGGTCGATGTCTACGTGCCGGGTTGTCCGCCCACGGCGGAAGCTTTGCTCTACGGTATCATCCAGCTGCAAAAGAAAATCGCCCGCACCAGCACGGTGATCAGCCCATGAACGAACCGAGTTGGGCGAGCAGGGCGCTCGAAATTTTGGGCGACTCGGTGCGTCGAGTCGATGCATTGCCCGATGAGTTGGCGATCGAGTGCGATGCCGCGCAGTGGCTGGCGGTAGCGACGATGCTGCGCGATCACGCCGAGTTGGGCTTCGACATGTTGGTGGACCTCGCCGGCGTCGATTACCTCGACTATGGCAAGTCGGAATGGAAAACACTCTCGGCAACGGGCTCAGGATTTTCGCGTGGCGTGAATCGCGGGAGCGCTGCGGCTTTGGTTGTCGATGGGAGCGCCGGTGTCGCCGACGGGCGACGTTTTGCCGTCGTCAGTCAGTTGCTGTCTGTTCGCCTGAACCGTCGCTTGCGTCTGCGCGCGTTCTGCGCCGACAACGACGAACCGATGATCGACTCGCTGGTGGGCGTGTGGGCATCGGCCAATTGGTTCGAGCGTGAGGCCTTTGATCTGTTCGGTATTCTTTTCAAAGGTCATCCTGATTTGCGGCGCTTGCTCACCGATTACGGTTTCATCGGACATCCGTTCCGCAAAGACTTCCCGCTGATCGGCAATGTCGAAGTGCGCTATGACCCGCTGAAGCAGCGCGTGGTCTATGAGCCCGTGAGCATCGAGCCGCGTACGCTCGTGCCGCGTGTGATCCGGCACGATAATCGTTATGACCCGGCTTTGATCGAGCAAGCGCCGAGTGCATCACCCGGCAAGGCGGCGGGCTGAGTCATGGCAGAGATCCAGTCCTATACCATGAACTTTGGGCCGCAGCATCCTGCGGCGCACGGCGTGCTTCGTCTGGTGCTCGAACTCGACGGCGAGGTGATTCAAAAAGCAGATCCGCACATCGGCCTGCTGCACCGCGCCACCGAAAAACTGGCCGAATCCAAGCCCTTCAATCAGTCGATCGGCTACATGGATCGGCTCGATTACGTTTCGATGATGTGCAACGAGCACGCCTATGTGATGGCGATCGAGCGGCTGCTCGGTGTGACGCCACCGCGGCGTGCGCAGTACATCCGCGTGATGTTCGATGAGATCACCCGAGTGCTCAATCACTTGATGTGGTTGGGTGCGCACGGCCTCGACATCGGCGCGATGACGGTATTTTTGCTGGCGTTCAAAGAACGCGAAGATCTGATGGACTGCTACGAGGCAGTCTCGGGCACTCGCATGCACGCCACGTATTACCGACCGGGCGGTGTGCATCGCGACCTGCCGCGCGAGATGCCCAAATACCAGGCGTCGCGTTGGCGCTCGCAGCAAGACGCGGATCGCCTCAACGAGGCGCGCGCTGCGGGCCTGCTCGAGTTCATCGAAGCATTCATTCGTCGCTTTCCGAAAGCGATCGACGAGTACGAGACGCTGCTCACCGACAACCGCATCTGGAAGCAGCGCACGGTCAATATCGGCGTGGTCTCACCGGAGCGTGCGCTGCAGCTCGGGTTTTCGGGCCCGATGTTGCGCGGTTCGGGTATTGCCTGGGACCTGCGCAAGAAGCAGCCCTACGAGGTTTACAGCGAGCTCGACTTCGACATCCCGGTGGGCGTGAACGGCGACTGTTATGACCGCTATCTCGTGCGTATCGAAGAATTGCGGCAGTCGACACGCCTCATCGCGCAGTGTGTCGAGTGGCTGAAGAAAAATCCGGGCCCGGTGATGGTCGCCGATGCCAAGGTGCGGCCGCCGCGTCGCGAGAACATGAAGGGCGATATGGAATCGCTCATTCACCACTTCAAGTTGATGACCGAGGGTTACTGCGTTCCCGAGGGCGAGACCTACGCCGCCGTCGAGGCGCCGAAGGGCGAGTTCGGCATTTATTTGGTCTCTGATGGCGCCAACAAGCCGTACCGCTTGAAGTGTCGTGCGCCGGGCTTCCCGCATCTCGCGGCGCTCGAAGAAATGGTCACGGGACACATGCTCGCAGACGTCGTGGCGGTGATTGGTACGCAGGACATCGTGTTCGGGGAGATCGATCGATGAGCGAGACCGCGCAAGCAGGCCGCGGCGTGCCCACCAGCGACGGGCAGTTTTTTGTGCCGGGCGATGGCCCCAAGGTGGCTTTGCTCAATGAGCACACGCGTCACGAGATCGACGGTTTTATTTCGAGGTTTCCGGCGGGACGACAACGTTCGGCCACGCTCTCTGCGCTGCGTTTTGCGCAGGAGCATAACGCGGGGCATTTGACGACCGAAATCATGGATGCCGTGGCCGAATATTTGCGGCTGCCGTCGATTCAGGTTTATGAGGTCGCGACGTTTTATTCGATGTTCGAGACCCACGAGTGCGGTCGGCATCACGTCAGCGTGTGCACGAACATCAGCTGTTGGTTGAATGGTGCCGAGAACATTCTCGCGCACTGCGAGCGCAAGCTCGGCATCAAAGTTGGCGAGAGCACGCCGGACAAGCGCATTTTCCTCAAGCAGGAAGAAGAGTGCTTGGCCGCATGCACCGGTGCGCCGATGATGATGGTGGATCACGTGTTCCACGAATATCTGACACCGGAAAAAGTCGATCAGATTCTCGACGATCTCAAGTGAGCCCTTCGGCAAGTGAGCCCCGCGGAATGAACAACGCACTCGATAATTGGCGCGACCGCATGAACCTCGTGGTGTTCGAACCGCTCGCGCTCGAACGTTCCTGGACACTCGAGAGTTATCTCAAAATCGGCGGCTATTCCTCCTGGAAAAAAATTCTGGCTGGCGAGATGTCGCGCGAGCAGGTCATCGAGGCCGTCAAGGCGAGTGGTCTGCGTGGACGAGGCGGTGCGGGTTTTCCAACCGGCACCAAGTGGAGCTTCATGCCGCGTAACTCACCGATCCAAAAGTACGTGGTGTGCAACTCGGACGAGAGTGAACCGGGAACCTGCCACGACCGCGACATCCTGCGCTTCAATCCGCACGCCTTGGTCGAAGGGATGGCCATCGGCGGTTACGCGATGGGCTCTACCGTGGGCTACAAC
>JBJTAV010000022.1:0-14498 GCA_046091005.1 Gammaproteobacteria bacterium
CCGCGGTTTTGACGCTGATCATCGTCAATCGATCATGGACGGAATCTGCACTCGCGATGCTGCGCGAGCGGAACCTGCCATTCGCGATCGTGGCTCTCGCGAGCACGGTCATGCTCGCATTGGCACTCGGCGTACCCATGGTGAGCGATTTGTTCTCGTTTGCCGCGATCCCTATCGAAGCAATAGCTCCAGCGGCCGTCTGTGGCATCGCCAGCGTGCTCTGGTTCGAGTGGGTCAAGCGGCGTCTGGTACCCAATCCAAAATAAAGTAAGATCTTGCGCGTATGATCTCGAAGTTCAAAAGTCTGACGATTGACCCGTTCGCAGTGGCACTAGTGGGGTTCATGGCCTTCAGCAGCCCCCAGATTCGCGCGGAGTCGACCGATATCAAAGACGAAAAGTCATGGAATGCCGCGATCACCTATACCGGCGATCTTTGGCGTAATACCCAAGGCGGAATCGAGCAAGGTGGCGCCTATCTCGATAATCTCAGTTTCACTCTCGACTGGCAGTCCTCGGTCTGCGGGCTGCGCTCGCACTTGCACGGCATTCACAACAACGGCAAGAGCTTGAGCGAAAAAGTGGGCGATACCCATGTCGTCAGCAATATTGAAGCCGACCGCGGAGCGCGCGTACTCGAGGGGTGGATCGAATACGGCTCGGCAACCGAGCCAGACCGCAGCATCAAGGCGGGAATCTACGATCTCAACTCCGAATTCGATGCCAGTGAAGTCGGCGGGGCGCTGATCAATTCAACTTTCGGCATCGGCATAGACGCTGCGCAATCGGGCGTGGCGGGTCCCTCGATATTTCCGTACACAGGCCTCGCCCTTCGCGGGCGGTGGCGCGTCAACGACAGTTGGCTGCTGCAGGGTGCCGTCATCGACGGCGTACCGATCGATGAAGATCACCCGCGACGCGCAACCTCTCTGAAACTGAGTTCAAAAGAAGGTGCGCTTGCCATCGCCGAGCTCGAGTACCGAGCAGACGCAGTCCGCGCAGTAATCGGTCATTGGCGCTACACAGCGAAGTTCGACGAGTTTGACGCTCTCGCCGCAGGCAAAGAAAAAACCTCACGGCGAAATGCCGGTACCTACCTCTTCATCGAAGGGCCAGTGTGGCAGTCGGGCGATCGACGACTACACGCCATGCTTCGTCTGGGTGCGGCCAACCCGCAGCTGAATGCGATTGGCTCGACCCCACAAGCTGCCCTTGTCTTGGAGCGACCATTCCTTAACCGAGAAGGCGAGCACCTCGCTTTAGGTCTTGCTCAGGCGCGCTTTGGGGGACCAGTACGGCGTCTCTCGGCGCTCGCGGGCGAAGAACTGCTTGCGCGTGAAAGCGCCATCGAGCTCACCTGGCGCCTGCCACTATCGAAGCGCATTTCGCTACAGCCCGATCTACAATACATCATCAATCCCGGCAGCTCTCCGGATATCAAAGATGCGCTTGTTGTTGGACTTCGAGTCGAGGTAGCTCTACTACCCGACTCTCAATGAATTGAACTCGGGGGATACCATGATTCTGCTCACCGGCATCACAGGCAATATCGGCGGCGCCACGGCACGCGCCCTACTCGCTCAGAGATCGAAATTCCGAGCACTGGTCCGCGACACCGCCAAAGCTGCGGCGTGGGCTGAGCAAGGCGTCGAACTCGTTCAGGCCGACCTTGAAGACGCCGCCTCGGTGAAGCGGGCTCTCGCAGGTGTCGACTGCGCCCTGCTCGTGCTGCCGAACGGTGAGTTTCAGGAAAGACTCGAAACCAGCTTTGTACGCACAGCCAAAGAAAGCGGTTTGCCCTGGATCATCAAGCTGTCCTCACCCGAGGCGATTCGTGGTACACAGAGCCCCATTCCGCTGGCACATATCGCCGCCGAAGACGCGATCATGGCTTCGGGCATGAAGTGGACCTTGGTACGTCCGAGCTTCTACATGCAAAATTTTCGCGGCTCGCTCAAGGCCGCGCGCGCGACCGGCAAGCTGTCGATGCCGATGGGTTCAGGCACCGTCGCACTCACCGATAATCAGGATGCCGGCGCCTTCATCGCGCATGTGCTCACCGACCCCAACGCCGCGCAGCATCATAGCCAGTGTTATGACATTACAGGCCCCGACCCGGTCATGAACTTTCACGACATCGCCAGAGCGATCGGTGATGTCATCGGTCAACCGGTCGCCTACGACGACTGCGATGCCAAAGCTTTTCAGGAAGCCATTCGACCCTTTCACCGCAACCAGTGGCATTCCGATGCTGTCGCCCGCCTGTTCGCCGAAATCGCCGACGGTCGCACGCCGGGACACAAGACCGACACCTTCCAAAAAATCATGGGTCGCCCCGGTCGCTCGCTGCACGAATACCTGCAATCACTCGCCTGAGCGGACGATCAGCCGCGAGTCGCCCTCGAGGCTCTGAAACTCGACGTACCCCGCTTCTTCGAGCTGCTGGATACGTCGCCGAATAGTATTGAAGTGCCCTAGCCCCTCACGCTCCAGCAGTTTTTGCAGCGGCAGCGGCTTGCCCTCTCGCCATGCCTGCGCGATCTCGGCCAGCGAAGGCGCAAATAAAGATCAACCAGATCTTTGCGGAGATGACATCGGCTTATCGTATGCTCATGCCAGATCAAACGGGAGTTCGCCCTATGCCGCTTTGGACCCTCATCGCGCTGCTGGGAGTCGCCTACGCACCGGCGAGCTTGGCCGTCGGACAAAGCTTGGCCATCGAGCAAAGCGTGGCTGTCAGTCCGTCGGACAGCGCTGCACAAAGTCCCGACGTCGCTATCGGGCCGGACGGTTCGATCAACGTCGTCTGGCTAGGCGAAAACACCGCAGCGCCCAATGCAGCACAAATCGCGGCGCGCGGTCACTCGCACGACTCCAAAACCAATCTTTACTTTGCAAGATCAGTCGACGGCGGCAAGAACTACTCCACACCGCTGCGCATCAATAAATCGGATGGTGACGTCTGGGGCTTTGCAATCAGCAAACCCCGAATCGCTGCGGGTCCCGATGGCCGAATCCACATCGTGTTTCCGGGCAATACCCTGAATCCGGCGACTGGCAATACTGAAACCATCGCTCTCTACACACGATCTGACGCCTCGGCGAGCAAGTTCGAGGAGCCGCGACGCCTGAACGTCGACTCAATCACCGACACCATCGCCAAAGATGACGGCGGGGCTTTCGCGACCCTTGCCGTTGATGCAAGCAATACGGTTTACGCCGCTTGGGTCGACACCCGAACCATGTCCGACGGCGATATGGGGCGGCTCGCGATCACCGTTTCGCGCAACGGCGGCAAGACCTTTGAGCCTGACAAGATCATTCTTCCCGATATTGTCTGTCCCTGCTGTCAGCTCACTTCCGCCATCGATGCCGAGCAGCGATTACTCCTCGGCATCCGTCTTGTCGAAGGCGGATATCGTGATAGCGAGATCATCGCCTTGAACGTCAAAGATCAACGGCCAGAGTGGCGTCGTCGGGTGGCCAACGCGCGCTGGGAAATCAACGGCTGTCCGCGCAAGCCGACAGCCATTGCGGTCAGCGGCAAGAATCTTTTTGCTGCCTACTATTCGGGTGCTGAAACGCCCGACGGCGCCTACGTCACGCACTCAAGCGACAGTGGCGCAAGTTGGTCAAAGCCCATCGCGCTGCACGCTGGCGCCACGCGCTCCGATGCTCCAACTCTCGCTTTTGCAGGCGACACCGTGCATGCGGTTTGGCAGGCTCGTGCGGGCGAGAGCGGATTCCGTCTCTTCACGAGCCGCGCCAGCAAAAGCAGCCCGCAGTTTTCTTTGCCCGAAGCTCTGCCCATTCCCGAAGGTGGCAGCGCCCGCCTGCCCGCCATTGCGGCACACAACGACGGATCGCTGCAGATCGTCTGGCAACACGACAGCAGGATTCGCTCGTTGCGCTGGAATCGCGCACTGAAATTCGATGTCAGCCGCTATTCACAGACCATCACAGGCTGCGATCGACTGGCCTCGCATCCCGACGATCCATTCAAAGTTTCTGCGGGCGTGGAGCGCAGCAATATCGACCTGCCCACTGCGATCGAAGCCTGCGAGCTCGCTGTTGCCCGCGATCCCGGCAATCCGCGACTCCGCTATCAGCTTGGCCGCGTCTACGGCTATTCGGGCCAGGGTGAGAAGGGCGTCGTGCACCGTGAAGCTGCGGTCGCCGGCGACTACCCGCAGGCACTTTTCGTGATTGGCTACCTGCATCTCGACGGCCTCAACAAAGCGGTCAAAGACCCTTGTCGCGCTGCTCAACTCATACATCGCTCCGCGCTCTTTGGTCGGCTCGCCGGGCTCGTGGGTTATCCCATGTGGGTCATGGAGGGTCGTTTCACAGGCTGCCCCACGCCGCAAGATCCGGTCGAGATGCGCCTGTTTTTGGAGGAGGCTGCAGCGTCGACGGGCGATTTTTATGTCAACTCGCTGGTGACCGAGTTGCGCCGCAAACTCGGTGAGCCGAGTCGGTAAGCAGAGTCGCTGACCAAGCCCCAGGTGCCAAACCATGTCTGACCTCCTGATTGCAAAGAATGCGGATGGCAGCATCGGTTTGCTGCCCGCGCTCGCCAATCGTCACGGTTGCATCACGGGTGCGACCGGCACGGGCAAGACCATTACCTTGCAGGTGCTCGCCGAGAGCTTCTCGCGCATCGGCGTCCCGGTGTTCATGGCCGATGTCAAAGGCGACCTGACTGGTATCTGCCAGCCCGGCACACTCAACGACAAGATGCAGGCGCGCCTCGAGAACCTGGGTATCGAGCAACCCGTATGGGCGGGCTGTCCGGTGACGCTCTGGGATCTTTGGGGCGAACAAGGTCATCCCGTACGCACTACCATCAGCGACATGGGCCCGCTGCTGCTCGCGCGGCTTTTGAATCTGAACGAGACACAGGAAGGCGTGCTGTCGATGATCTTCAAGATCGCCGACGACAACGGCCTGCTGCTGCTCGATCTCAAAGATTTACGTGCGATGCTGCAGCATGTTGGTGACAATGCGGCGCAGTTCAAAACGGAATACGGCAACATCAGTCCGGCGAGCATCGGCGCCATACAGCGCGGGCTCTTGCAGCTCGAGCAGCAAGGAGGCGCGCGATTTTTCGGTGAACCGATGCTCAACATCGACGATCTCATGCAAACCGTCGAGGGTCGTGGCGTCGTCAATATTTTAGCTGCAGAAAAACTGATGGGCAGCCCGCGACTCTACGCCTGCTTTTTACTTTGGTTGCTCGCAGAGTTGTTCGAAAATCTGCCGGAGGTCGGCGACCGCGAGAAACCCAAACTGGTCTTTTTCTTCGATGAAGCGCATCTGCTGTTTTCGGAGGCTCCTCCGGCCTTGCTGCAAAAGGTTGAGCAGGTGGTACGGCTCATTCGATCGAAGGGAGTCGGCGTTTACTTCGTTACCCAAAGCCCGCTCGATATTCCCGACAAGGTCTTGGGCCAACTCGGCCATCGCGTACAGCACGCGCTGCGGGCATTTACACCGCGCGATCAAAAAGCCGTGACAGCGGTGGCCGACACCATGCGGCCCAATCCCAACCTGAAGATCAAGAACGCGATTCTCGAACTTGCCGTGGGTGAGGCACTCGTGTCTTTCCTCGACCGCAGCGGCGCGCCCACGGTAACGCAGCGTGCTTGGGTGCTGCCGCCCGCAAGCCGCATCGGGCCCATCACCACCGCCGAGCGCCGAGCAATGATGACAAATTCTTTGGTTGCGGGGGTCTATGACGAAGCGATCGACCGCGAGAGTGCGCATGAAATTCTGCGCGAACGCGCGGCGCCGGCAGCACCTGCGGCACCTGCAGCACCCGCAAGACCCGCCCCTCCCGCAGCGTCGACGAGCGCCCGACGCGACGGACTCCTCGACGCCATGGCGAAAAGTGCAGTGCGCTCGATCGGCTCGTCGCTGGCGCGCGAACTCACCCGCGGCGTTCTGGGCTCACTACTCGGCGGCAGTCGGAGACGTTGATCGTCCTGAAGGGTTGAGCGCCCTACTGGCGATCGGCCGTGATGCTCACTGCATAGCCCGGTCGCAGAGCCTGGGCAGCCATCAAAAGTCGTGGCGCCTTGCCCGAGTCGTCGACTGTCATCAGACCAAACGCGGTGGTGGTGTTGAGGTTGCTCGACGAACCCTTGCAACTGGTGAAAGACAGCTTGAGCCCGTATGCATTGAAGCGCGAGTCGATCAGGGTCACTGCGCCGTTGATGACACAGCCCGTCGTGGCATCTTGCGAGAACACCACGCCAGAGGCGCTGATGTTCAGGGCCGCGCCGGAAGTCGTCTTGTAATTGCCGGCCACTTTGTCGAGCCCACTCGTCTTCTTGTAGAGCGCATCAAAAACCAATGCGAGATCACCCGACTGGGCACTGCCCGTTTTCGGTGTGTAGGTCAGCTTCGCGGCAATCGAGACGCCCTGTTTGATCGTGCCGGAAACACGCGCAGAACCTTGAATAGCCTCGGCCGAAGCCACTGAGAGTGCCGCCTCGAGTTTTTCGCCGTTGATCAAACTTGGACCGAAGTACTGCACACCGTCGTCACGAAGGTAGTGCGAGCTGCCGTTCTCGGCGATCAGCCCGATCAGGCCTTTGCCCGAAACGGGGTCTTTGCCACGCCACAGACCTCCCTGCATCGGCTTCTTGCCATCTGCAAACAGCGCGATCAGAAAAGGCGCGGTACCAAAGTTTCCAGCTATCGATAACGAGGCCACTTTCGGCCCCTCGGCCGTGGGCTTGTAAGTCACCGTCACCGTGCAATTGGCGCCCGGTGCGAGATTCGCATTGCAGGTATTACTTTGAGTGAAATGGGTCGCATTCGGCCCGGTGAGCGAAATCTTGCTGAAACTGAGGCTGGCGTTGCCGCCGTTCGACAGCGTCACGGACTGCGGTGCGCTTTGGGTGCCCGTAGCCTGTTCTGCATAAGCCAAACGCAGCGTACTGGCGACCAGCTTGGAGCCGACGCCAGTACCCGACAGCTTGGTCGTCGCGGGGCTGCCGATGGCTTCCCCCGCTATGGTGATGGATGCGCTCTTGTCACCGGGTGACTTCGGTGTGAAAGCGACATTGATGTCGCAGGATTTGCCTGCTGCGAGCTTGCTCTCGCAAGTGGTCTTCACCTGGAAGTCGAGGGCGTTGGCACCGCTCGCGCGTACCCCACTCAAAGAAAACTCCGCATTGCCGGAGTTGCTCAGGGTGATCTTCTGCACCGTACCGGTACTGCCGACATTGACCGAGCCCAAGGCCAGCGTCGCCGGGGACATCGCAATCTTTGGCGCTGTCGACGACAAAGACCCCGAAAGCTTCACGCTCAGCGCTTTATCGCTGGTCGCGATGTTGAGCGTAGCCTCGCGCGCACCGCTGGCCGTAGGCTTGAAGCCCACCGAGATCACGCAGCGCTGATTTTTGGAAAGCGGAAGTCGGCAGCCGTTGGCAACACTGAAGTCAGGGGCTGCAGCACCTGCCAGCGTCGCTCCGGTCACCCGCAGCTGTCCGTCGCCGCTGTTCGTGACAGTCACCGATTTCGAGGGGGCGCTGCGACCGACCTCAAGAGCGGAGAAGGTCAAAGAAGAAGGCGACGCCGCAGCGACCGGCGTAGCGGTGGCAGCCTGCGACCATCCCGTGACAGGCGTACCCATGAGAGCCACGGCTACGAAAATGCAACGACGTACAGTAATCATGGCGATACCCTCAGGGTTTAACGAAACGCAGCGTCATCCGATCGGACTCGCCGATCGCATCGTACTTGCTGCGATCGAAGCTCGGATCGGCGGGCTTGCCGGAACCATAGGGAACAGTAATGCGGGTCGGCGGCAGCGTCCAGACCCCAAAGGGGTGGTCTTTGGTGTCCTTGGGATTGGCATTGACCTCGGAGCGAGCCTCGAGTTTCAGACCTGCTTTCTGAACCGCGGCGATGACAAAAGCCTCAGTGACGTAACCGCTCTCGGCCTTCGGGTCTTGCGCACCCGAATTGCCGCGGTGCTGCTCGATTGCGAGCACACCGCCTTTCTTGAGCGCGCGCGCCAGCAGACCGAGGTTGCGATCGAGCGCGCCTTCGGCACGCATCCAGCCATGGATCGAACGCGACACCAAAATAAAGTCATAGCTGCTCTCGGGCAGCGGCGCTGCCGTCGCGCCCCAGTTCACCAGTTCGACCTTGCCGTAGAGTTTTTCGTTGGCATAGGCCGCCGCGAAGTCGGCACGCCCCTTGCGCGCGCCCTCCGAGAGGTTCGGGTTGCCGAGGTCAGCGGCGGTCGCCGAGTAACGACCGTCTGTCCGCGCCGCATAGGGCGCGAGAATGCGGGTCCACCACCCCGCACCCGGCTGCACTTCGAGAAGGCTGGCACCGGGTTTCAAACCCCAGAATTGCAGACTCTCACCGGGTCGGCGAGACGCGTCGCGAGATTGATCGTCAGCCGACCGCCACTCGCCAGCGATGACATCCTTGAGCACCGCATCTTTAAGCACACCATCCTTGAGGGCCACGTCGGACGCCGCGCCGATCGGTACAAGCGCCACAACGGCCAAAGACAAGAAAACCCGCTTCAAAACCCCGGTATTCATTGATCGCCTCGCATCCTTGTGTTTGGTGGCCGACCGGCCGAACAGGGAGGCTAGCAGATCAGCATCGTCGAGTCATGGCGGTAGCGTTACACTGCGCGCCCCTCAACTCAGCCCCGCCGCAATCGGGGCATGACAACACCCAAGGTCAGGATGCCCGATTTAGCTCGCAAACCTCGCATCGTCGTCGTCGGCGGCGGCGCCGGTGGACTCGAACTCGTCACTCGTCTCGGCAACAAACTCGGCCGCAGGGACGTGCCGACATTACTTTGATCGAACGTGGGCGAACGCATTTCTGGAAGCCTCACCTGCACGAACTCGCCGCCGGCACCGTAGATCTCGACGTGCACGAGCTCGATTACCTCGCGCAATCACACTGGCACGGCTTTCGTTATCTTTATCGGCGAGATGGTCGGCCTTGATCGTGAGGCGCGTCAGGTTCTGGTCGGCCCGATGTCAGACGAGCACGGCGAAGAAATCGTGCCTGCGCGCAGAATCGGCTACGACATCCTGGTGCTTGCTGTCAGCAGCCGTATCAATGATTTCGGCACACCCGGCGTCATACAGCACGCCATTGCACTCGACAGCACGCAGGAAGCCGACCGCTTTCATCGTCGGCTGATCAATGCGTTCTTGCGCGCGCACGCGCAAACGCAACCGCTGCGACCTGAGCAACTCAACGTCGCCATCGTCGGCGCCGGTGCGACCGGTGTGGAGCTAGCGGCAGAACTGCACGACTCGACTCGCGAGCTCGTGTCTTTCAGTCTCGACAATATCGACCCTGACAAGCACATTCGTCTGCACTTGATCGAGGCTTCGCCGCGCATCCTGCCCGCCCTGCCACAGCGCATGTCGATCGCCGCACATCGCATGCTGGAAAAGTTGGAGGTCGAAATTCACGTCAATGCGCGTGTGGCCGAGGTTTTACCGAAGGCCGTGCAACTGGGCGACGGTACGGTGATTGCCGCCGAGATGGTGGTCTGGGCCGCAGGCGTTAAGGCGCCGCCCTTCCTGCGCGAGATGGGCATCAGCGTCAATCCGCTCAATCAAATCATGGTCGATGAAAACCTGCGTTCGATCGACGATCCGCGCATCTTTGCGATGGGTGATTGCGCTGCCGCCGCGTGGCAGGGCCATCCCGGTCACACCGTCCCACCGCGCGCTCAGGCGGCACACCAACAGGCGCCTTACCTCGTCAAGACCATCCCCCGCCTGCTCGCCGGCAAAACTCTGAAGCCTTGGCGCTATCGCGACTTCGGCTCGCTCGTTTCTTTGGGTGACTACACTACCGTCGGCAACCTGATGGGAAACTTCGCCGGCGGCAGCATCTGGCTTGAGGGTTTGTTTGCGCGCTGGATGTATCTGTCGCTGTACAAAATGCACGAGGTGGCCTTGCACGGCTACTGGAAGACCGCGCTCGCGACACTAGGTCGCTTGATCGCTGCGCAGACCGAGCCGCGAGTCAAACTGCACTAGGATCTGCCGAGTGATCACTCACGGATCGCGAAAAAATCCGCCGCAGCAACGGCTCAAAATAATCGAGCGGGTGCGATGGATAGTCCGGATCGAACGAGGCCTGGTCCCACTCGCAAAAACGCACGCAGGCGGCATACCATGGGTGATCTTTGAGCTGCTCCCGCAGATGACGGTCGCCCCCCAGATGATGCGCGTAGTAGTACGACTGGAAAAGGCCGTGCTTCTCGATAATCCACGTGACCTCGGCGCGCACATAAGGCCGGAGTATCTCGGCGGCGATTGCCGCGTGGTTATAGGGCGAAAGGTCATCGCCGATGTCGTGCATGAGAGCACTTAGCACCATCTCATCGTCCGCACCCGCGGCCTCGGCTCGAGTAGCCGTCTGCAGCGAATGAACGAGGCGACTGACGGGGTAGCCCTCTAGTGAGGTGTCGAGTCGCTGTAGGGCAACCAAAATACGATCGGCCAACCCGGCAGCAAATTCGCGAGCGTACTCATTCAACAACTCGTAGTCGGCGCGGGTGCCATCAGCCATCTGCCGAAAAGCCACGGTGCGCGTCATGGACTGTTACCTCCGCAATATCCTATATTGACCTTATGAGCTCACGCCCATTGGAAGCAAGGTACATCGGCTTCTGGTCGATCGGTTTAATGCTTTTTGCCGCGTCTTTCGCGGGGGCGGCACCGCAAAATACTTCTGAGTGGGGCGACCCGAACTCTCAACAAAGCCTACCGGCTAACGAACGGTCGGAGGACATCGCGAGCGCAGAACGCGTCGAGAACCGACTTCGCCAGCGCGCACTGGGGATCAAACATTACACCGGCGATGGCGTTGCCAAAGACAAGGTGAAGGCCTTCGAGTGGTTCAGCAGGGCCGCCGATCAAGGTGACGGGGTATCTCAATTCATTCTTGGCGCCATGTATGCAGACGGTGAAGGCGTCGGCGAGAGCAAAGAGCTCGCGTATATGTGGTGGGGTTTGGCGGCAGCGCAAGGCAATGAAAAAGCAAAAGCATACAAGGCCGCCATCGAAGGGAACATGACTCCCGCGCAGATTACCGAGGCGCAAAGACTGACGACAGTCTGGCGCTCAAAGAAAAGATAAGGCTTGCGACCCCACCCGTACCCTTTGCGCATACTTTTCGTATGCATGGGCAATATCTGTCGTTCGCCCTCCGCCGAGGCTGTGCTGCGTGAACTGGCACAGCGCGAATTCCCGCGCTTGGAGCTCGAGGTCGACTCGGCGGGCACCCATGGTTATCACATCGGCGACCCACCCGATCCACGCTCGATTGCCGCAGGTCGTGACCGTGGCTATGACCTGACGACGTTACGGGCGCGGCAGGTCGAGCGCGCGGACTTTGCACGCTTCGATTGGCTGCTCGCGATGGATGCCGCCAACCTTGCGCGACTGCAAGAGCTTGCGCCCGAAGGTGCAAGCGGACGAGCGAGGCTTTTTCTGGAATTCGCCGGCGAGAGCCTGCACCGAGAAGTACCGGATCCGTATTACGGCGAGACCGCGGACTTCGAACTGGTGCTCGATCTGCTCGAAAAAGCCTCGCGGCGTCTGCTGCAGCAACTCGACCCATCCAAGTGAAAACCCGCTACCAAGGCAGCTCAGACAATACATTTGGCAATACGCCAATAAGGCAAAAATCGACAGGGGAGCGGCCAGACCCCCTGAGCCTGACCGCCCCCCAGAGTTACTGACGATCGATCACCACGCACGTTCCATGACAAGGACATTGCGCGCCTTGCTGCCGTCAGGTCGATTGACGTCGACGTTCAAGGTCAAAGTATTACCGTCAGCCGAAAAGCTGCGTGTGAGCACATTCGTGACGCGCCCATCAACACGCTGCGTACTGACGATCATCCCCTTCGCATCACGGGTCAACGTGATCGTACCGCCCTGACCGATACCCGTTTGCGAGTACTCCTTGCCATCCACCTTGGCACTGAACCGCCCGAGAGTCATCGCGCCCGAGGAATTTTCACCGCTACTCGAAAACTCGAGCGTGTCACCGTGCCATCGGTACGAATACGCAAGACTTTTTGGTGCTGAGGTTTGATAGCTGGATTTGGCGAGATTCAGCACCCAGTCGCCCTCGTGCGGATCAACCCGATCGTAGACGATCAGACTGGCGGCCGATCGCTTACCCGTTTCATCATAGGTGTGGTAGACCAAACTTAATGTCTGGCCATCGGCCGACCCGAACGATTCGGCTGTCCGAACCATCTTGCCCTTGGACTTGATCACCGCAGCGTAGGACGTGGACCCCGATGGCATCAAGTTGAAGGCATCGCCCAGCGGATGCCCGCTCACCGGATAATCTTTGCCATCAGTCTTTCCGGCGTAAACCGTGTAGTACTTCTTGCCGTCCGGCCCGGTACCCGACGCGGTGAGATTGAATACGCCGTTCTCGAGAGTCTGCACACGCCGCTCCGCCCGCGGAGCGGGCCCCTGCACGGTGGACTTGCCTAGGTTCATTTGCCAGTAGCCCGAAGCCAAGTCGCTGGCACTCTGGGCGGCTCCCAGTGGTATGAGCGAAAGAGCAAATACAGCTGACGATATTTTGAAGAGAGTTTTGGTAATTTTATTCATTTGGAATCTCTGATTTTGTTGATGGTTTTTTCGAGATCTGCTCCGACCATGGTCGGACCTCTTCAAAATAAACCCTACACGGGTATGTTTTGTGACATTCCGTGCGTGCCATTCCGACGGAAAATATTGACTTTGAATCCATCGGTGTGGGCTACGACGGATTATTGACGCTTTTGCAACAGAGTTTAATCGGATGTCGTGGCTACGCACCGCAGCTGCGTGCTACCGATAAGATGCTACCGACAAGTTCGGAGCGGACAAATTGGGGGATGGTGCCGGGTGAGGGATTTGAACCCCCGACCAACGGTTTACAAAACCGCTGCACTACCACTGTGCTAACCCGGCGGATCAAGGAGTTACGCGAGTCAGCATGCTGACGGGCCACCACTGGGCCACCAACCTAACAGATACAGGTGGTGGACATGGCCTCAATACGCAAGCGTAACGACAAGTACCAAGCAAGAATTCACCGGCGTGGAGTTGGCTTCATAAGTAAGACCTTCCTGACCCGCGGCGACGCACTAGGTTGGGCGAGACAAGCGGAGATCAACGTAGAGCGTCTAGCACTCGGGCCACGCTGCCCGACCCTTGGCGAATTGGTTACCCGATATGCGCAGGAAGTTTCCCCCCGAAAAAAGAGCGCCCGGTCGGAAAAATACATCCTCAACGCGTGGAAAAACTCACCGTTCGGGTCACGATCCGCCGATTCAGTCACTCCGGCTCTTTTCGCCAGATGGCGCGACGAGCGATTAGCAGGCAGCGCAGCCGGTTCAACGGTTCGTAACCATCTCAACACCTTGTCGGCTGTATACCGCCATGCTGCGACCGAGTGGGGGTTCCATCAGATGACTAACCCGGTCGCCCAACTCAAAAGGCCGTCACCGGGTCAAGCCCGAACCCGAAGAGTGTGCGATGAGGAAATCATAGCGATCATTAACTGCACCCAGTCTCGTGATCTGGTGCCTCTCATCCGCCTCGCCACCGAGACGGGGATGCGGCTATCAGAGTTACTCAATCTCCGATGGCAACACATCAATCTAGTTTCCCAAACCGCACACTTGCCCGACACAAAAAACGGTCACCCACGTACCGTCCCACTATCGTCGTGCGCCGTACAGGTTTTAGGGAAACTGCGCGGTGAAGTGATCCAGCGATTAGATGGCTGCGTCTTCGGTCTGACCGCCCATGCCGCCACGGTCGCGTTTAGAAGAGCATGCATGAGGGCAAGCAAAGCCACGGGAGGTCGGATTGGAGCGAATCTCCGATTTCATGATCTTCGGCATGAGGCCGTCTCGCGTTTCTTTGAACGAGGGCTGAATGCTGTGGAGGTTGCCTCTATAAGCGGTCATCGCTCTATGCAAATGCTGGCCCGTTACACCCATCTCAAGGCGGAGTCACTCGCAAGCAGACTCGGATAACCGCGACTTATTGACCACATTAATCCGCGGGCGTATGGTTAAAGGCGAATGGAGCCGATCTTATCCGCCCACAGCGTTTAGTCTGCTTCTTCGCATAAATTGTCGCTGCTAGGTCACCCCCTAGCACCGAAACGAAGTCCGAACACGTCTAGATCGGACTGCCCCCACAGGGTTGCTGACGAGGTCGCCACGAGGCGCGTCAACGAACTGTTTTCGGGGTCTTTAATGGGTAACCCAATCAATTTGTCTGAACTCCCGCTGCTTGCTCGGGTCGCCGATCTTGAGCGAGTTCTCCCTTACCGAAAAACGTGGATTTGGGCTGCAGCACGCGACGGTCGTTTTCCGCGACCTGTCAAGTTGAGTCACGCCTGTACTGTCTGGCGAAGGCAAGACATTGAAGTCTGGCTAGCCGAGAGGCTTTCGCCATGACTCGCCGCTTAACC
>JBJTAV010000023.1:0-13424 GCA_046091005.1 Gammaproteobacteria bacterium
CCCGCTTCGTCGCGGGCCTCGGCCATCGCGATCATGTTGTTCATCATCGCCCTCGTCGGCAACGGTCTCGGCCCGCAGATCGTCGGTTTGATGAGCGATGGTTTCATGGGCGCAGCACTCGAGGCGAAAGGCGTCGCCGACTCGTTGAGTGTTGCGGCCTGCAATCCGAAGGCCATCGCCCTGCTGGCGACTGAGCAGCAAGCCATTTGCTCGGCGGTCTACGCCGAAGGACTGCAGAATTCCATGTCGTTGACAGCGCTCCTGATGCTGCCTGCCGCATGGTTTTTCTATCTTTCGTCGCGCACGCTCGATCGCGAGATGCTCGCAAGGTAATTCGCGAGGTCCGTCGGGGTTTCCGGGCTCGCTCGCGTGTAAGCAAACGCATGAGCCGCGCGTATTTTTCGGTCGAACCAAATCAGCTCTTGCGAGGGCTGACTCGGTCGCTCGGCCGCAAGCCAAAGCGCAGTGTCGGCACCCGAACGGGCATCACGCAATACCGGCTTGAATAGTCTTCGAAACTTCGGCAACGAGCGCTGCACACCGGCGGTATCTGCCCACCCCGGGTGCATGACGTAAAACTCGACTCCCGTCTCGCGGTGCCGCTCTCGCCAAAACGACGTCAGCGCAATCTGCGCCCGCTTGTGCGCGGCATAGGCCAGCACACCGTTGAACTGCGCGGGGTTCGTGATGTTGAGCAGCGCCGTCGAGAGCGGCACGCTGTACCCTCCGCCGGAGGTGATATTGATCACCGCACTGCCTTTACTAAGCGTACCGCGATCAATCAAATCCTCCGTCAATACGTAGTGCGCGAGCAAGTTCGAGGCGAATGAAGCCTCGAAGCCTTCGGGGGTGATGACGAGCTCGTCATTCATCACACCGACATTGTTCATGAGTACGTCGATGCGCCCTGCTCGCGATGACAGTCGCTCGACGAGTTGGCGCGTGTCGCGCATCGAGGTAAAATCGCAGCGTTCGATCTCGAGTCCCGACAGCCCTGCCGCCGTAGCCTCCGAGGTCAATTCGCGTAGCTTTTGCTCGGAGCGCGCGGCTGCGATGACCGTGGCGCCGCCTTGCAAACCCGCCCACACCATTTGGCGCCCGAGTCCGCCGGATCCGCCGGTCACGAGCCAGCGTTGTCCGTGAAAGTCGGGCTTGGACGCGGGCCAGAACAATCGGCGCGCGAGATAACCCACTTGCGAGAACGAGACGGCGAAGCGTCCGTAGAACACCAGCGCCCCAACGATTTGTCGTGCCTTACTCATGTACCGCATTCTGCACGATATAATCACCCTCATGAAAACCTCACTCGCTTTGCTCTTGCTGCTCGCCTCGATCACCCAGGTTTTCGCGGCGGATTCCATCACCATCGAGCGCCCCTATGCGCGCGCATCCGCTCCCGGGCAGATGGTCGGCGGCGGTTTCATGACCATCGTCCATCAGGGCAGCAGCGAGGATCGCCTCGTCTCAGCGACGACGCCCATCGCACGCGAAGTTCAGATCCACACTATGAATATGGATGGCGGCGTCATGCGCATGCGTCCCGTCGAAGGCGGTCTCGCCATCCCCGCGGGCGGCCGAGTCGTCCTGCAGCCGGGCGGTCTTCATCTGATGTTCATGGATATCAGCGCGCCGCTCGTCGCCGGCACCACCTTCCCGGTCACGCTGCGTTTCGCCAAAGCCGGTGACATCAAAGTGGACTTCAATGTCGAGGCGCGTCCGACGAAATGAAGTTGAGAGGTTTAGCGCTCGCACTACTCGCATCGGCCATATTGGTCGCCTGCGGGCCACCGCCGCCGTTCAATGCGACGGAGGTCACCAACCTCGCCTACGGCCGAGGCCTCGGCATTCCCGATACGGACGGCAAGCTTCGTCGCATCGACGACTTCAAGGGTCAGGTCACGCTCGTCTTCTTCGGATTCACGCGCTGCCCGGATATCTGCCCGACCACACTCATGCGCCTGCGCCAAGTGCGCAATGCCTTGGGTGAGGATGCCGGCAAGGTGCAGGTGCTGCTCGTCAGTGTCGACCCCGAGCGCGACACCCCGGACCGCCTCGGTGCCTACGTCAAAAGTTTTGATGAGTCGTTCATCGGGCTACGGCCCGAACCTGCGGACCTAGAGAAGGTGGTCAAGGCCTTCCATGCCATCGCCGTCAAAGTGCCGACGGTGGGCGACGACTACACCATCGACCACTCGGCCACGATCTACGTCTATGACCGCGAGAATCAGCTGCGCTTGATCGCGCAGCCATCGATGAATATCGAGTTGCTCGTAGCAGACCTGAGACGGCTCGCTCTCGAAGACTGATCCACGACGGACTCAGACCATGAAGCCCAGATTCCTAGATGAGAAGTTGACCACATTCGGTGCGACGGCGGGCAGATCAGAATCTGCAACTCCGAACCACGACGCAAGCGTAGCGGCATACTGATCGGAAGATACCGTTGGAATAAGGATTCCGCCGCCGACTTCGAGCGGACCGTCAATTTCGAGTACAGGATATTGGCCATACATTTGGCCCCCTCGTACCGCGCCGCCAACCACCATCTGTACGCCGCCCCAACCGTGATCCGATCCATCACCGTTCGAGGTCAACGTACGCCCGAAATCCGATTGCGTGAACAACGTGACCTGCTCACCCAGTCCGATCTCGTTCATGGCGTCATGAAACGCCTTGATGGACTTGCTGACGTCGGCGAGCAGCTTCGGCTGATCGTCGAGCTGATTGTCATGCGTATCGAATCCGCCGATGGCGACAAGGAACACCTGCCGCGACATCGACAGTCTCGCGCGCTGCGAAATCATCTTCGCGACGGTACGCAGCTGTATCGACAGCAGCGACAGCCGCTCACCGTCCGGAAGCGCGTTGAACCGATATGCGCTCGAAAGAGCCTGACTTATCCGATCGGCGTAGCGTAGTGCTCGCTCCTGCACCCGCGCAAAACCCCGGTGGTAATAGGTGTTGTCACGGCTGGCAATCGTTGACGCCAAGACTGCGTCAACACCCTGCCGTCGGCCGGCGTTGTAAGGCCAACCGTCAGGCCCTTGATCATTGCTGACGGTAAGGCCCGGAAAGGTATTGACACCGTTAACCCCCATTACATAAGGGTCGACCGCGGTCGCCGCCTGGAACAGCGTCTGACCAAAGAGAGAGACGTTGATCGGGATCTGCTGCGCGCCAAGGCGCGCAGCCAACACGTCGGCCATCCGCCCGCCCCAACCCGTATTGAGCAGGAACTTGCCTCGCAGACTGTTCCACTGATCTTGCTGATCGTTATGCGAAAAAAGTTGGGGCGGCAGATCGTGGTTCTGCCCAATTAACCCTTTGTATTGGTCCTTCGTCGTCGGGCGAAGGAGTGGCCCGACGTTGGGGAGAATGGCGACGCGTCCTGCGTTGAACAGGTCTCGAATCTCCGGCATCTCGGGATACAGTCCATAGGTCGGATCACCGGGCGTGAAGCCGCGCGTCGTGATCGATAGCAATTTATCTTTATCAATAGCGAGGGTCGAGCTGGTTCCCGCTCCACGCGATCGCGCGTAGGCGTTGTATTCGGCGGTGCTCGTCGGCACCAGCATGTTCCAGGAGTCGTTCCCGCCGTAAAGAAACACACAAACGAGAGCCTTGTAGTCGGGGAAACCCGATACCCCGCTCATCTGCCCGAAGGTCGTTCCCGCCGTTCGTCCGATGGCGTAGGCAAGCCCGCCTGCCGTCAACGCCTTCAAAAAACGCCGACGTTGCGGTGTCATCGAAGCTCGGTTTTTTGGGATCGCCATGATTTATCTCTGTACCGCAAATTCAGGGGAGATCAGCGTCATGTAAATCGCGTCCGATACTCGACTGTGTCGCACGTTTTCGAAGTGGCTACTGCGATTCGTATTGCTGAACTTAGGATCGATTTGGAATCGACGAAGCTGCCTACGGATCTGCTCTCGCAGAACGGGAGACATCGCTGTCGAGCTGCCGAGCAGCTTCTCGGCGACTAAATCGATCAGCGCATCGACGTCATCAGCGCGTTTCATCTCGTCATCAATATTGATCACCATCAAGTCGGGATGGTTGGGGAACGACGACCGGTTCGTTCGTCCCATCGCCTGATTGTGAAAGAACGCCGCGATCTGCGTGTTCAGATTCTCGTTAGCAAGCTGCAACTCCGGGGCGACGAGCCCCGCCTGCGCGATCTCACCTGGCGGCGCGTAGAACGGACTGAAGAAGTTAAAGACCGACGGCGACTGGCCGGGGCTTTGCCCAAAAATATGAACGGGGCTCGGGCCGGCGACCGGGCAGCAGAATGAGAACGTCGTGATTTTCCCGCTCGAGGATTTAGCGTCATAGGCGCGCCATAGCTGCGTCAACCGCAGTAAAGGCTCCTTCACTTTACCCGCCGCGGCACCGCTCGAGACATCGCGCGCCTCCGGATCGAGCAAAATTGCCTTGATCACCGCCTCGAGGTTGCCGCGAGTACCTCGGTCGTCATTGTTGAATTTCTCCGCGACTCGCTGAATATAAGCCGGCGACGGATTACTCGTGACAAGCTTCTGGATCAGCTGCCTAGAGATGAATGGCCCGACATTTGGGTGGTTGAACACGTTATCCAACGCGTCCTTGAGATCGCGTACGCCGCCTTGATTTGCCGGGATAACTCCGCCCGGCAGGGTGACGCCTGAATAACTCAGTACTTTCTTCGATCCGTTCTCGTGGAAACCAGGATACAACTCCATCGGTTTAGCCGAATTGAAATTCTGAACTGGCCAAGGATCGAACGCGCGCCAGTCAGTCTGCGTGCAGGCTCGCCCCGCGTTGATAACGAAGCCCGCGCAGCCCCAACCCCAGCCTGTAAACACGCGCGCGAATCCTCCGATGATCTCCTGGTTGTAGGTCGGGATGGGTTGGCCGCTCACATCGCGCCGGACGCTGCCGTCGAGGTTGAGCTCCACAAGCCCGATACTGAAGAGCTGCATCATCTCGCGGGCGTAGTTCTCGTCCGGCCGGAGGTTGGTGCCCGGCTCCGCCCGCTGATTTCCGAGCATCGAAAGATAAAGCCCCATCGCCGGATGCAGCGTCACGTCTTCAAGCAGTTTCCGATAGTTGCCAAACGCGTTACGGGCCAGCGTGTCCTGGAAATCAGCGATCGCAAATGGGAACTCTAGAAGTGCGCCGTTATCCGAGACCACCATGATTTGCGAAAGCGCCCAAGTCATGCGCTGTCGCAACTGGTCGTCCTCTATCATCACTTTCCGGAACCACAAGTCCACACGGTCCGACTGCATGATGCTTGCGCCCATTCCCTGCGTATTGGCGGGCACCAGTGCGATCAGCGACGGCAAGGTCAGCGAAACGGGCTTCGCAATCTCGGCGTCAATCCAGCGCTCATAGCCGTTCGGTGCGTAGCCGTACTCGAGCAAGCGCTTGATGTCGGCCTCCCTCGGGCCGAAGGTCGCCTGAACGAGGAATCGATGCGCGTCAAGACGCGTCAGGGGAGATCCCGCAATCGCACCCGTCGGACGCTTCTCGGAAAACCCGGTCGTAATGAAGTGCTGGGTCGCTGCCGCCAGTTCACCACCAAACCGGGATCGAAGATCGGCATTGTTGGCCAAATAAGCGAGCGCACTGAACGTCGCCTTTTCCCCGGCCTTGAAACCCGTCTCGATGAAATAACGCGTCGCCGCTACGACATCGGTACCGAACCGCGCGATGCGCTCGCCCGTGCTCGCGATGTAAGCCAGCGCGTCGAATGTCACTCGCCTACCCTCAGCAAAACCGAAGCGAATGAAGTGCCGAATACCTGCGACGATGTCGGTCTTGATCGATTCGATCAAGTCACCGTAGCTTGCGATATAGGCGAGTCCGTCAAACGTCGTACGACGTCCCTCCCCATATCCGAACAAAATGTAGTTTCGGGTAGCGGCGTAAGTGTCGAAGCCGAACGCGGTCAGCACGTCACCGTGGCTCGCAATGTATCGAAGTGGATCAAAGGCTGCCGTCGCACGACGCTCCTTCGAGCCCGTGGTGATGTAGTGCCGAGTAGCTTGCTCTTCGTTCACGCTGATCGAACCGATCAAGTCGGGATGACTTGCAACATAGACTGCCGGGTCAAAGGTGATCTTGCGCCCTTCTCGCGCACCCGTTTGCTCGAAGTGCGCCCTCGCTTTGGCGATGTCCGTACCGAAGCTATCGATCAAATCGGGGTAGCTGGCGATGTATCGGAGGGTATCGATATCCGACAAAGTCTGAAGGCCGTCCGGTTGCAGACGAGTCTTACAAATACCGGTTGCTGGCGTCGAACACCAACCTGTGTAGCCAACCAACGTTCCATCGGGATTCAGTTTCACTTGGTTGGATATCGTCTGAAACGCCGTCGTTGAGGAGACGACCACGGGATAAATCGAGAACGCGCGCGAGTCAATATCCGCCTTCAAGATCGCCATTTCGAGTTCGGAGCAGTTCGGCGAGCATGCGGAGGCGACAAACTTGAAATCATTTCCGGCGCGAACGACATCCGTACTCCAATAGCGAGTGCCGGTGCGCGGCGAGACGGGCATCTCAATCCGCTTCAATGTCCATACGTCGAACCCGTTTTTGACACCCTGAATCCAGACCGCAGCTGGTCCGCTGATCGCCATGAGATCGAGTCGTCCGCTGATAGGGATCAAATGTACGGAGTGGATCCAACCGATATCATCGATCCGTTTGCCACTGGGGCCAACCCGCGGAATGATGTCGTCGTTACGTCGGAAAGTACCGTCACCATTGCCGAGCAGTACGATCAAACCCGCCTTATCGGGTGTTTCATCGATGTTGGCAAGGACGATGTCGGTCTTTCCGTCGCCATCGAGATCCGCGGACGACGCATAGACCGCCCGGAGCTTGAACGGCAATTCGATTCGACGATAAGTTTTTCCAGACGTGCTGAGAAATAGAAGCGGGTTGACGAGATATCGCTCCGCGTACTTCGGGTCGCTCGGCGGCAGTCGCGGCAACTCGTTCATATACTGCAGACCCTCACAGCTGACGAGAATGTCGGGCTTCAGGTCGTTATTGAAATCTGCAGTAATTGAATTCGACGTCGTCACGCAGGTATCTCGATCCGCCGCGTTGGGGAGCAACTCCGTCGTGCGATCAACCCAGGCTCCCCGATCGTCCTGAAAGAGGAAATAGGCTTTGCCAGGAACGTCCGATAAATTCTTGATTCCGAAGATGTTCTTTGATCGCTGCGTCGAGACGAACGCCGCGACGTGGCCCTCTTCAAAATAATCACCAAACGTGACCGAGCGCTCGCTGGAGTCGAGTTCCTCGGCATCTTGCTTGATGCCTAATGTGCGAATACTCGGAATCTGCGTCGCTTCGAAGGCGAGTGAATGCCTGTTTTCGTAGGACGTCGCGAAGACCGGGTATGGCACGACGAGCGACACCGACTTTTTGGCTGCGGCACCGCGGCCCGTGCACTCCAGCGTGAATGAAAAGCGACCGGCAGACGAAGCCGGCACCGCGAGCGTGCCTTCCGCCGCCCGGCTCCCCGTCCATGAGCCCGAAGAGGTACACGCCGTGGAGTGCTTGGCGCTCCAGGTCAGCGTCGTCTGCCCACCCACGCGGGTGAGCGGACTGCTGATCGAGAGTGCGAGTTCAACGTTGGGTACAAAAGTTGGCTCGACCGTGCATGCACCGGTGATCGCTCCCGTCGTGAAGACGTTGCCGTTCAGCGTACCGCCGCACCCTTTCGCCTCGATGAGCGAGAAGTTCGCGGACGGCGTCAACGTGAAAGTGGTGGTGGAACCATGCTCGACCACGGCACTGGCAGGCGTGACTGTGCCGCCGGTGATCGCCGCAATCGAGACCGTATACTTCTTCAATCTGAAGGACGCGGTAACCGAGCACGGCGCCGTGATGGGCCCCGTAGTAAAGGTGGCGCCCGACAGTACGCCGCCGCAGCCCGCCACATCGGCGATTTCGTACCCTTCGCTCGGCGATACGGAAATTGTGGTGGTCAGACCCGCGCCGACTACAGTACTCGGGGGAGATACCGTTCCGCCCGTACCCGAGGAAGCTGTCACCGTGTAGGACTTCGGGCCTCCGCCCCCTCCACACGAAGCCAAGGCCAACATTAGTACTGCCAAGCCGAATCTAGTTTTGATCATCGGGGGCCATTATCGCCCGCGTGGTTGTTTACCGCAAAGCTTTGGCATCGATTCAACCCTAGCGTAGATACCGACGGCAAGATCCGTCGCATCGACGACTTCAAAGGTCAGGTCACACTGGTTTTCTTTGGCTTCACGCGCTGCCCCGACGTTTGCCCGTCCACGCTCATGCGTCTGCGTCAGGTACGTAATGCCTTGGGCGAAGATGCCGGCAAGGTGCGGGTGCTGCTCGTCAGCGTCGATCCGAACCCGCCGACCGCGAGAATCAGCTGCGCTTGATCGCGCAGCCGACTCTCGAGATCGATCTTTTCGCCGCAGACCTCAAGCGACTCGCGCAAGAGGACGGACGCGTTATTTGACGAAGCGCAGCGTCATCCGATCAGACTCTCCGATCGCATCGTACTTGCTGCGATCAAAGGTCGGATCCGGCGCCTTGCCCGAACCATACGGCACCGTGATGCGCGTCGGCGGCAGCGTCCACACACCGAAGGGATGATCCTTGGTGTCTTTGGCATTCGCGTTGATTTCCGAGCGGCCCGCCAGACGGAGCCCCGCCTTCTGCGCCGCCTCGATCACGAAGGCTTCGGTGACATACCCGCTCTCGGCCTTCGGATCTTGCGTACCCGGATTACCGCGATGCTGCTCGACGGCGAGTACGCCACCTGGCTTCAAAGAACCCGCGACGCTCGCGAGGTTACGCTCAAGCAGGCCATCCGTTCGCATCCAACCGTGAATCACACGCGACAACAAAATGAAGTCGTAGCTGTTTTGCGGCAGCGGCGCGGCCACGGGCCCCCAGTTGACGAGCTCGACCTTGCCGAAAATCTTTTCGTCAGCGTAACGCGCTGCGAAATCGGCGCGCCCCTTGCGGGCGGCCTCGCTCAGCGAGGGATTGTTGAGATCCGCTGCCGTCGCCGTATAGCGACCGCCGGAGAGCGCCGCATAGGGCGCGAGGATGCGCGTCCACCAACCACCGCCCGGCTGTACCTCTAGAATGCTCGCCCCAGGCTTCAGCCCCCAGAACGCAAGGCTTTCGAGCGGTCGACGCTCGGCGTCACGCGCCTTGTCATCGGCCGATCGCTGCTCGCCCGCTACCGCCTGTTTGAGCGCCGCATCACCCGAGGCGGCGAACGCGGAGGTCGCCATGAGCACCGTCGCAGCCATCGTCATCAACAAAAACTTCTTCATCAGAGGTCCCCTTATGGAATGTGATTTCCCGTCCCGCGCTCGCTCGCGCGACACGGACCGAGAACCGTCATCAAAATAATCGAACGCTGCAGCGCGTTCCGCTGGTCGAGTCCCAGCTGCTGACGCAAACTCCGCCCTCGCTCGGCTGCCGTAGATAACGCCGACGCCCCGGGCGCCGCCTGACGAGCATGCTCGATCGACTCGACGAACCTCGTACCGAGCCCGACGAACTCCGGCTCCGACTCCGAACCGGCTCTCGGTTCGGTAACCGGCGTAGGGAGCTTCTGCGGCGTGTCGAGCTGCTCCTTGAGCCAGACCACCGCTTGCCAGAGCAATGCGACTCCCGCGACGATGCCGACGATTAGATCTTCGAGATCCATGGGCCTCAGCCTCGATTCATCAGCGCGTCGTGGGCGGCGTCGGCGTGTTGTCGTCGGACGTGCCGGCGATCGAGTCACGCATGGACGTATCCGCCTGCACGTTACGCATCCGGTAGTAATCCATCACGCCCAAGTTGCCGCTGCGAAAGGCCTCGGCCATCGCGCGCGGGACCTCGGCTTCCGCCTCGACGACCCGCGCTCGCATTTCCTGCTCGAGCGCGACCGCCATCGCACGACGCTCTTCGGCCTTCGCCTGAGCGATTTGTTTGTCGGCGTTCGCTTGGTCGATCTGGAGCTTCGCGCCGATGTTATTACCCACATCGACGTCAGCGATGTCAATCGAGAGGATCTCGTACGCGGTTCCTGCGTCGAGCCCCTTCGACAAGACATGTTTAGAAATATGGTCGGGATTTTCGAGCACGCTCTTGTGGGTGGCCGCCGAACCAATGGTGCTCACCATACCCTCCCCCACGCGAGCGATGATGGTTTCCTCGCCCGCGCCGCCGACGAGGCGATCGATGTTGGTACGCACCGTGACGCGCGACACCGCAATGAGCTGGATACCGTCTTTGGCAACCGCCGCAATCTTTGGTGTTTCGATCACCTTCGGAATCACCGACATGTTGACGGCCTCAAGCACATCACGACCCGCAAGATCGATCGCCGCAGCACGCTTGAAGGTCAACGGAATACTTGCTTTGTCCGCTGAAATCATCGCGTTGACCACACGGCCGACATTGCCGCCCGCGAGAAAGTGTGCTTCGAGATCGTTAAGGCTGATCTCAAGTCCTGCTTTGACGGCACTGATGCGGGCGTTGATCACGATGTTGGGAGGCACGCGCCGCAGACGCATGGCCACGAGCGTGGTTAGCCCCACGTAGGCACCGGAGGCCCAGGCAGCGATCCACAGCGGAATCGGCACTAAATAAAGGACGATGAACAGCGCAACCAGCAGAAACAGCAAAACCGTGCCGGTGCCGAACAAGCCGATGAGTCCTGTAGCGTCCATTATTTACCCCTGTCTTTTGCGAACGACGACCCGATTGCCATCGACCCGAAAAACAACGATCGGTTCGCCGGAATCGATGTATTCGCCTTCCGAAATGACGTCGATGCGACGCCCCTCGATCAAGGCGAGCCCTGAAGGATGCAGCGGAGACACCGCGACCCCCGTGAGCCCCAATAATTTGACGTCGTCTTCTGGTGCCGACACATAACCCTGATCGGCGGTCATCCCGGCGTCGAGCACCAGTTTTCGACCGAAGGGCGTGCGCGGCAAAAATCGCAGCAAGGCGAGCGCGGCCAGTACCGCGACCAACAGCGACGTGAGCAGCCGAGTAAGCACACTGACGATCACGCCGGCGGTCGAACCCGGACCGAGCAGGCTTAGCGCGAGACCCGCGAGCAGACTCAGGACACCGAGCCCGCCGATGACGCCGAACCCAGGAAAGACGAACACCTCGACGGCCAACAGCAACACGCCTAGACCGAAGAGCAGGAGCTCTTCGTATCCCGCCAGTTGCACGAGCCAATGTCCCCAGAAGAAAAGCCCCAGCGAGGCGAGCCCGATCGAGCCTGGCCAGCCGAAGCCCGGGGTACGGATCTCGGTGATGACACCGAGCAACCCGACGGTGATGAGGAGCGAGCTCACCACGGGATTTGTGAGGAATCGCACGATCGTCTCTGCCCAAGATTCCTCGGCCGTGCGCAACTCCGCCCCCGCAAGCCCAAGCTCTGCGAGCATCTGCTCGAGATCGACGACTTTTCCGTCGATGAGTTTTTGCTTGATGGCTTCATCGGTGGTGAGAGTCAATAATTTCCCCTTCGCGATGACACCGGCGATTTCGACGTCCGGATCTACCATCGCTTCGGCGAGCCGAGCCGGCCGCCCCCTCGCCTCTGCCGTCGCACTGAATTCTTTGCGCAGATAGGAAATGGTCTTTTCTTCGACCGGCTGCGGCGCCGAGCCGGGCGATCCGCCCTGAACGGGGAGCGCTGCTCCGATCGTCGCGCCTTCGGTCATGTAAATTTTTTCACTCGCGAGCGCGATCAGAGCGCCTGCGGAAATCGCACGCTTATTGACGAAGGCGACCGTCGGGACTTTGCTTTCGAGCAGCGCATCGCGAATCAACACCGCCGCATCGACCCGACCCCCGAAGGTGTTGATCTCGAGAATCACTGCGGCAGCCCCGTCGCTCGTCGCCTGGTCGGTGATTCGCTCGATGAAGGGCGCAAGCCCGAGATCGATGATGCCGTCGACAGGTATGACGTAGACGTGACGATCGTTTCCGGCCGGCCGATCTGCTGCCGTGACCGAGAGCACCCCCAAGGCCAGAAGACTCAACGCCAGCCAGCGATGGCCACCTAAAAAACTGAGGATTTTGGGTTTCATTGAGATCGACTGTATCCCATCGGCTGCACCCCCGAAAGGTTGACGAAACTTTGCCGACATTCGGGGTTTTGTTGACAAATTTTTACAGGATTCTCTGGTCCAATTCCGTGTACCAGTCCTCGCTCAAACCCACATCGGAGACTCCCATGACGGCTACAAAGTATTTCCTCGCCCTTCCGGCGATCGCACTTGCCCTGATCGGATCGATCAACCCCGTGAACGCCCAAGGCGTCGACTCAGATCGAGCGAGCGCCCGCGATTCCCGGCGACTCGAGTCCGGACTCAATGATTTAAATTTGAGCGACGATCAAAAAGCCCAATTACGTTCACTCAGTGAGAACCACCGGCAGGCCACAGAGGGTCTCCGGGCCCAGGTCCGCTCGGCACAACAGACTCTCGCCAACACGCCCCGTACCGACCCCAACTACGAGTCGGTCACCGCGCGGGCACGGCAAGACCTCGAGAGTGCAAGAAGCCAACTACGCACACAGCAGCAAGCATTCCAGAGCAACGCGCGCGGTCTACTGAACCCTGAGCAACTCAACACACTCGAAGCCAACCGAGCCGAGCGACGTCAGCGCATGATGGAGCGACGCGAAGGTCGCATGGAACAAGGAGGCAACCGAGAGCAACGCCAACGACGCTCAGAGCGCCGACCGCGGGGCTGACGAGCGGCCGACGCCGCGCCCTTTGCAGCGTAGTTTTAAGCTCAAGTGAATTCACTTTAGAGTGGATCAATACGTCGATGGTCTTTTTGCTCTTGCCGCCACGGGGCACGAGGACTAGGCTCCGCTCAAATCAGTCTGAAGGAGCCGCCTCATGTTTAGTCACATTATGGTCGGATCAAATGACATCGATCGCGCACAACGTTTTTACGATGCACTGCTCGCCGTGTTCGGTGCTAAGCCCGCCATGCGTAACGAGGCCAGCACTGGACACATGCGGCTTTTTTACCAAGCATGCGGCAGCATGTTTTGCGTGAGTGAGCCCATCGACGATGAGCCCGCCTCCTTCGGTAACGGCAGCACAATCGGCTTCAAGTGCGATTCACCCGAGCAGGTGAAACAGTTTCATGACATCGCAGTGGCGAATGGTGGAACTTCGATCGAAGACCCGCCGGGTGTGCGTACCGGCAGCCTCGGCTCTCTTTATCTCGCTTATGTACGCGACCCAGACGGTAACAAGCTCTGCGCGCTGCACTTCATGAAGTAAAAGCGTAGCGATCTCCCGCGACGGACCACTTTTTTAAGACACGCTGTCAGCGCCTTCGTAGATCACGTAGACCTTTCGGGTGCGCTCGAGCACTTCCCAAACTCCCTCGAACCCGCGGGG
>JBJTAV010000024.1:0-14261 GCA_046091005.1 Gammaproteobacteria bacterium
GGCTGTTCGTCGATTTTCGTGACAGTGGGCCGATCCGCCGATTGGATGCGACGGGTCGGCGTCGCCTCGAGCTTCTGCTGCCGCAACTCTTTGCGGCGCTCGAGTCCGATGACGATACCCTCGTCATGGCCAGAAGATTGCTGCGAGTACTCGAAGCGATCGGCGGCCGTTCGTCCTATTTCGCTCTGCTCAATGAAAACCCGGCGGCACGATCGCGTTTCGTCACGGTCTGCCGCGGTGGTGATTTTTTGGTGCAGCAGCTGGCGGCCCATCCTTTGTTGCTCGATGAACTGCTCGATGAGCGGGCCCTCACCGAACCTCCGGGGCGCGCCGAACTTGCAGCCGATCTCGAGGATCGACTTGCGCGCGTCGATCATCATGATCCTGAGCGTCTCGTCGAGGCGCTCGCGCAGTTCAAGCGTGCAGCGGTGTTTCGCGTGGCGATCGCCGATCTATCGGGAAGTTTGCCGCTGATGCGGGTGTCAGATCGACTCACCGATATCGCCGAGCTGATCGTCGAGCAAGCAATGCGGCAGGCCTGGCAGCAGATGACCGAACAGTTCGGCGTGCCAAGTTGCCGCGCCACCGATGAGTCGCCACCGCGCGCCGTCGAGGTCTGCGCCCTGGGTTACGGTAAGCTCGGGGGTATCGAGCTTGGTTACGGATCGGATCTCGATCTCGTGTTTTTGCACGACTCTGAGGGTGCAGTACAAGAAACACTAGCAGAGCGTCCGCTCGACAATCAGATTTTCTTTGTTCGTCTTGCGCAGCGTATCGTGCATATTTTGACGGTGCATTCGGCAGCGGGTCGGCTGTACGAGGTCGATGTGCGGCTGCGACCGAGCGGCAAGGGTGGCATGCTGATCACGCAGATCGAAAGCTTCGTCGAGTATCAGCGCAGTTCTGCCTGGACATGGGAGCATCAGGCGCTGCTGCATGCGCGCGCCGTGGCCGGTGCGCCGGCGTTACGGGCGCGCTTCGAGACCGCAAGAGTGCGCATCCTCGGTGAGTTCGTGCGCCGCGATAGCCTCAGGCAAGAGGTCAGTTCGATGCGTGAGCGCATGCGCCGTGAGCTATCGAAATCCCGCGATGGGCAGTTCGATCTCAAGCAGGACCGCGGCGGTATGGCCGATATCGAATTTTTGGCTCAGTATTGGGCTCTGCGCGAGGGTGCGCGATTTCCCGCGGTGGTGATGTTCCCCGACACCATCCGCCAGCTCGAGACCCTGGCCTCGGGCGACCTTGTGCCGCAGGCCACAGTCGATGTGCTGACGCAGGCCTATCGGGCCTACCGCCGGCGTAATCACCATCGTTCATTGCGCGAGCTGAGCGGCCTGATCGCCGCCAGCGAATTTGCCGCCGAGCGCGCTGCCGTGGCGCGGATATGGGATGAGACTTTCGCGAGTGTGTCTGCATCATCGGTATAATTGCGCTTCAAGGTCGAGACTCCCATGTCCAACACACCGCTCATTCAGCCGAACGCACAAAATCAATATCAGGTGACGGCAGAAGACCTGCCGCTCTCCTGTCCGATGCCGCAGATGCAATTGTGGAATTCGCATCCGCGCGTCTATTTGCCCATCGAAAAAACGGGCTGGGCCAAATGCCCTTACTGCGGCGCCGAGTACACGCTGCAACGCTGAGACCGATCTCGGCGCTGGTGGTTGGCAGCTGGCTGACCCTCTGCGCGCTCTTTTTTGCCGCGAGCAGCGCGACAACCCGTGCAGAGTCAACGCGCACAGAGTCAAAAGATTCGGCACAAAGCGTCGTTCGCCGCGCAGCGCTGATTGTTCACGACCTCGATGCCTCGCGTCGTTTTTACCAAGACATTCTCGGCTTCGAGGTTTGGCTCGAGAACAACGGCAAAGTGACGGCCGACAGCCTGCCGTCCGAAGCGCCCTTGGGTGCGAATAGTCGTTTCCTGATCATGAAAGGCAAGCACCCGTGGATCGGCATGGTCGGGCTGCTCGAATACGGTGCGTCACGCCCTCTGCCGAAAACCCCGCAGCGTCTGCGTCCGGGTGATGCCATCCTCATGATCGAGACCGACGATGTCTATGCCGTCTACCGTCGCATGCAGGCGGCCGGTACACCCATCCTCAAGCCGCCCAAAACACAGGAGGTCACGGGCGCGGGCGGAGTGCGCTGGGACGCGACCTTCCTGTTCGCTTGGGATCCTGACGGCCATTTGCTCGAGGTTAATCAGCGCGGTCCTGTCCGCAAGTCCGAGCCCGCTGAACCCAGCCCAGCGGCAGCAGCGGGCGCCCTTGGCGCTCGCGCCGTTGCGAGCGCCGAGGTGATGCTGCGTCGCGAATTCTTTGACGGACGCCATGGCCAGCTGCATCTGCGCCGGGCGATGCCGCGGCAGACCACGGGTCTGGTGCCGCCGGTCGTGCTGCTTCATCAGACGCCGCTTTCGGGGCGCATGTTCAGCGAGTTGCTGCCTGAGCTTGGGCGATCGCGGCTGGTGTTGGCGCCAGACACGCCGGGCTATGGCGAGTCTGCAGGGCCTGCCGCGCCGCCTAGCGTGGCGGACTATGCCGATGCCCTGCACGATCTCATTGCCGATCAAAAAGAACCCGTTGATCTTGTCGGGTATCACACGGGGGCTTTGCTCGCCGCCGAGATCGCGGCGCGCCACCCCGAGTCCGTGCGGCGATTGGTGTTGATCTCGATGCCTTTCTTTGATGCCGAGCGTCGCGCGAGCTTGCGTACCGACACGCCGCTTGCCGAGGACGGTTCTGCGCTGCTCGCCGAATGGAAAAGCACCATGAGCGTCCGGCCGCTGGGTCAGTCGCTTGAGCAGGCTGCACGGCTGGTGGCCGAGAAACAGCGTGCAGGCACGCGAGCTTCTTATGCCATGGCGGCGCTGGCCTCTTACGATGCTGCGCCTATGCTGCGCGCGATTCGTGTGCCTACCATTCTGATTGCACCCAAGGATGGATTAGCCGCCAACACGGCCGCTGCCGCGGCGCTCATTCCCGGCTCAAAGCTCATCGACATGCCGCAGTGGAGCTACGGATTCTTTGATGCCGATCCGGCCGGCACGGCGCGGGTCATTCTCGAGGCACTCGACAAGCCAAGCGGAGATCAGCCGGGCTTGTAGGGCTTGTAGGATTTTTCTTCGACGATGCGTGAGCCAAGCGCGACGTTGATGCGCTTTTTGACTGCTGCACGCTCATCATTGGTGACATAGACCGCGCGCGCGAGTTCGATGAATTCGGCATCAAAGGCGCTGGCGAGTTCCTTGTCGCGGATTTTGTCCTCGATATCCCACAGGGCTTCATTGACGCGCTGCAGCGCCGCCTCGTCGGCAGCGACCTCGGGAATTGCCGAGCCGCTGTCGCGCCAAGTCTTCTCGAGCAACTCGAGTTCGAGTCGGACATTGCCGACTTTGACGGGGTCGGTCATGCGCGCCGACTTGATGCGCAGGATGGTGATTTTGTCGAGTAGTTCGCCCGGTGAAATCGGTACGAGGATGTCTTTCATGGGTGCGATGCTAGCAGGACGTCGAGTTTGTCGCAGACCTCGGCGGTGCTGATCAAGGCCATCACGCCGGGCTGCTCGATTTTGGTGGCCCAGGGCAGCGCGTCGGGCGTACGCCCGCGGAATTCGAGCGCGGCGCGCGGGAAGGCATCGATGCACCACTCGCGCGAAAGATAGGGTCCGCTGCGCGCCGGGTTGGTCGCGGCATAAAGCCCGATGACCGGTGTGCCCACCATGGTCGCCATGTGGGCGGGGCCCGTGTCGGGCGCGAGCAGTACGCGAGCGCGGGCGAGCAGGGCGAGCATCTGCGGCAAGGTGTCTTTGCCAACTTGGTCGATCACCAATGGGCATTGCTCGCGGATCGCTTCGGCCATCGCGCGCTCCAAGGCACTCGGGCCACCTGCGAGAATGACCTGCATGCCATGGCGATCGAGGGCGTGTCGCGCGACGGCGGCATAGCGTTCGGCCAGCCAGTTACGCTGCACGTGACTGGAACAGGGGCTGATCACCATCGTCGGCGCTGCGTCGTCGGGAATCCATCGCTGCGCGTAGGCGAGTGCATCCTCGGGCAGTGGCAGATTCCACGCCAGTGACTGCTCGTGCACGCCGCAGGCCGAGGCAAAGCCCATGAAACTGTCGAGTACGTGTTCGCGAGTTCGTGGCGCAATGCGCGCGTTGGTGACCAGCCATTGCAGCTCGCGCGCCCGCGCCCGATCGAAGCCGAGCTTGATGCGAGCCGGCACCAGCGCGGCCACGACGCTCGCGCGCAGCGAAAGTTGCAGGTGCAATAGCAGATCGAACTGGCGTCCGCGTAGCGTGTTGCGCAGGCCCTGCAGACCTGCGAGGCCGGCGCGCTTGTCGACGGTGATAAACTCCACCCCCGGCAGCAGGCTCATCAGCTTCGCTTCGATGCGACCGATGATCCAGGTAAAACGCGTCTCGGGCCAGGCACGCTGCAAACTGCGCAGCAGGGGCACGACGTGACAGGTGTCGCCGATCGCCGACAGCCGCAGCAGGCAGACGGATTCGGGCGGCGTGGCTAGCGGCAGCATGAGTGGGGCGGTGAGGCGACGATGAAAAATGATCTCGCGCGCGACCCGCCGGAGAGCCGACTCGAAGCCGAGCGCTGCGTGATGCTATATGACCCCTCTCTCGCCGGCAATTTTGATGCGCGCTGGTTCGATGCCGATTACTGGATGAGCGCGGGCGCCCTGCGCGGCAGTGCCCCAGGTCGTGGCAGCACTTATTTCTTCGAGCGAGAGGGTCGCAGCTATGCGCTGCGCCACTATCGGCGCGGCGGTCTGGCGGCGCGAGTGTCGGCGGATCGCTATATCAATCGTGGCGCTGAGCGTTCGCGTCCGCTGCAGGAGTTTCGGGTCACGCGGCGCCTGCAGCAGTTGGGTTTGCCAGTGGCGCGAGCGGTTGCCGCGCGTTATGCCCCGTCAGGATTTTGCTATCGGGGCGATCTCATCACGCTGCGTATCGAGGGTGCGGTGACGCTCGCCACGCTGCTCGGCTCACGGGAGCCGAACCTCGCGGCTCGCGACGTCGCGATCGATTGGTCTGCCATCGGTGCGACCCTCGGGCGCTTTCATGCCGTCGGCCTGCACCACGCCGATCTCAATGCCCACAATCTGCTGCGCGATGCGGCGGGCGTTTGGCATCTCATCGATTTCGATCGTGCGCGCTTTCGCGATCCCGGGATCTGGTGTGACGACAGCTTGGTGCGGCTGCGTCGCTCGCTACTCAAGATTTGTGATGCGGGCGGAATGATCTTTGATGAGGCTTGGTGGCATGCGCTGTTGCAGGGCGTGCGCGACAGCGGATCGCACAGCGGCAGATGACGCGGTTTTCATACAATTTTTTGCTCTGGTTGTTGCAGCCGCTTGCTGTTGCGCTGATTCTTTGGCGCGGTTTCCGCGATCGTGGCTATTGGCGACATCTGAGCCAGCGTTTCGGTTTCGGCGATTTTTTGTGCGCCGATTCGATCTGGGTCCACGCCGTCAGTGTCGGTGAAGTGCAGGCGGCGACCGGGTTGATTCGGGCGCTGCGTACGCAGCTTCCGCATTCGCCGATCGTGTTGACCACCACGACGGCAACCGGTGCGGCGCGGGCGAGGGCACTTTTTGGCGATACGGTCGAGCTGCGTTTTTTGCCGTTCGACACTCTCGCCAACGTGCGGCGCTTTCTCGCCCGTGTGCGACCGCGGCTCGCCATCCTCATCGAAAAAGAGTTGTGGCCTAATCTGTTGCGCGAGTGCGGTGTGCGTGGTGTGCCGGTGGTGCTGGCGAGTGCCACGATCTCGGCGCGCTCGCTGCGGCGTTACCAAAAACTCACCGCCGTGTTCCGCAATACTTTGGAACACCACACAGTGGTTGCAGCGCAGAGCGAACTCGATGCTGCGCGTTTTGGCGAGCTCGGTGTGCCGAGCGCGCGAATACATGTCGTCGGCAATCTGAAATTCGATCTTTCTTTGAGCGAGGATGTCAGGGCGTCAGGCGCCGCGCTGCGGACGCAACTTGGGTGGCAGGGGCGCTGTGTGTTGGTGGCGGGCAGCACATATGCCGCCGAGGAGATGGCGCTGCTCGAAGTTCAGCAACGATTGCGCAACAAGAACATTGATCTTGCGCTCGTGATTGCCCCGCGCCATCCGCCGCGATTCGCGAGTGTCGCGGAGATGCTGCGCTCGCGAGGGGCGGCCTTCATTGCAAGATCCGCGATGACGAACGGTTCGCCAGTGCCCGCCGCGGCATCACCCGAAGCGCCACGGCCCACAGCGCCACGGCCCACAGCGGACGTGCTCTTGCTCGATACCCTCGGTGAACTGATGACGGCCTATGCGGCGGCCGATCTGGCCTTTGTCGGTGGCAGTCTCGTGAGTGACGTTGGCGGACACAACCTGATCGAACCGGCGGCGCTCGGGGTTGCGACCCTGACGGGTCCGCATGGTTACAACTCGGTGGATATCGTCGCCGCCTTGCAGAAAGAAGAGGCGCTTGCCGTGGTCGGCGATGCCGATTCTTTGGCGTGGGAAGTGGGCAGGCTGGTGGCGGACGCTGCGGAGCGTCGCCGTCGTGGCGAGCTCGCTCAAAGATTCGTGACCGCGAACCGCGGCGCGCTACAGCGCCTGCTTGATCTGTTGGCGCCGCTGCAGTAGCGGTCGCCTCAGTTCGCAGGCGTTGCTGCAGTCTCGGCCAGCCAGCCGTTGACCTCTTCGAGCATGCCGCGATCGAGCGTGCCCGAGGCGAGCCGCAGGCGAAGCACATTCAAAATATAGTCATAGCGGCTGCGAGCGTAGTTGGTTTGCGCCTGCGCAAGACTGCGTCGTCCCTCAAGCACATCGACCGCCGTGCGCGTGCCCACTTCGTAGCCGGCTTCGGTCGCCTTGAGTGCCGTCTGGCTGGATTCGAGCGCTTGTCGCAGCGCATTCACGCGCGAGATTTCACTGATCACGCCGAGGTAGGCATCGCGTGCCTGACGCTCGGTCTGCCGCGACACCCGCGTGAGTCGCTCGCGCGCCGCACGCCATTGGTACTCGCTCTGGCGAACGCGCGACTGGGCTGCGCCACCGCTGAAAAGGGGCACTGTGACCTGCAGCGAGTAGCTCTGATCTTCGTTGTCGTTGATGCGTGTGCCCACGTTACCGCTCGAGAAGTTGATCGGGCTGGTGCTTTCGGTATTGCTCTTGCTCGCCACCAGATCGAGTTCGGGCAGGTGACCGCCAAACGCTGCGCGCACGTTGTCGCGGGCGATATCTGCCGCCAGACGGCTGGAGATGAGCGCGAGGTTTTGATCCATCGATCGCTCAACCCACTGCGCCTCATCGGCGGGATCGGGTGACTTGAGCGGCATGCCATCGCCGGGCTTGGCGAGCTTGGCATATTTCTCGGCGGTGATCTCGCGCAGCAATTCTTCGGCCGAGGCGAGTTGGCGCTTCGCGGCGATGACGGCCGCGGCCGCGCTGTCGCGCGCTGCCTTGGCTTCTTGCACGTCGGTGATGGCGATCAGACCCACCTCGAAGCGCTTCTCGGCCTGCTCAAGCTGACGCGAGATCGCCTCGAGCGAAGAGGACTGAGCCTCAACGGTGTCTTGTGCCGCGAGCACGTTGAAGTAGGCATCGGCGACACGCAGGATGAGCTGCTGCTCGGCGGCCTGGAAGTCGGCCTCGGCCTGCGCGACCTGCCGGCTCGCGCGTTTGATGGCAACCCAGTTATCCCAGGAAATCAGACTCTGCCGAAGATCGAGGCTCCAGCGGTCGGTCTCGGGCTTGGAGATGCTCGAGGACAGGAAATTGAGAACCACGGTCTGGCCGTTCGGCAGTCGCTGTTCCTGCGGGAACTGACCCGAACTCGTGGTGTCGGCTTTGGTCTTGCTCGCCGACCCGGAAATTTGCGGCAGAACCGCTGCCCAAGCTTGCGGGCGAGCCTCGCGTGCGGCGCGGCGCAGGGCGTCGGCCTCGCGAATCTGCGGGTCGTTGGCGAGCGCCCGTTCGTAAACCGACTTCAGATCCTCGGCGTGCGCCCCGGTGGACGCGAGCAGCAGGCCAAGGGTGAGCGCGATGGCTCGCTTCATAGAAACCTCAATGGTGTTATATAGCACTATAACAGCTGGCAGGGTGGACTGGCAATTGCCGCGCGGCGTCAGTATGGACGCAGCGACGGGTCTATGCGTTCACCCCAGGCCAGAATTCCGCCGGTCAGATTGGCTACCGACCGAAATCCGCGACTTTCGAGATACCGACCGATCTGCAGGCTGCGGCCACCCGAGCGGCACATGACGATGATCGGTGCCTCGGGGTCGAATTCGCCAAGGCGATCGACCACCTGTCCCATGGGCAGGTGACTGGCGAAGGGCAGGCTGGAGATCTCGAGCTCCCAAGCCTCGCGCACATCGATGACCAAGGGTTTCTCACCCGCATCGATGCGGGCCTTGAGCGATTCGACAGACAGTTCCTCGACCATGGTGTGATCCTCCTTGGTCAACCCTGGAAACTGAAGCGCTCGGGCTGCGGGGCACCGACCAGCGGCTTGAGTGCTGTTTCGAAGAGCGTCGTGCTGCGCCACTCGTTTTGCGCCGTGCGTTCAATGAGTCGCGCTTCCATCACGAGACCGGTACCGATGACGGCGAACAGGCGACCGCCGATCGACAGCTGACGCTGAAAACGCGCGTCCGGGACGGCCAGAGAGCCGGTGAGCACGACGACGTCATAGGCACCGCCGCTCTCGACTTCCGCGTCGAAAGCATTGCGCTGTTCGATGGTGACGTTGCGAACACCGACGGCTTGCAGATTGCGCCGGGCAAGGGCGACGAGATCGTCGCGGACCTCGAGGCCACGAACGCTACAGGCCTTGGCAGCCAGGCAGGCCGCAAGGTAACCCGAGCCCACACCGACGAGCAGTACCCGATCCGTAGGCTTTGGATCAACGGCCTGCACGATACGCCCGGCAACCTTCGGCGCGAGCATACGGTCGCCGCCGCCCAAGGGGATTTCTGCATCGGCAAAGGCCAGCCCGGCATAGGCCTCGGGGATGAAGGCTTCGCGGGGAATGCGCGTGAAGACCTCGAGCACGCCCTGATCGAGCACCTCCCAGGCACGCAACTGCTGCTGAACCATCTGATGGCGGGCGGCCTCGGTTGCGCTAGCGGTCATCTGCATGGATCGGCGTCCGTCTTGGGTCGTGCGAGGGCCGGGAAAATACGTCTTTTCGCGCTAACTGCCAAGCGCCGACACCGCACCCGAGGCAAATAGCCGACCGAGGGCCGCGGTCAGGTCGAACTCAGCCCGCGGATCGGCCTCGAGCGCGTTTTCAAGTGCTGCCTCGAGTGCCACCTCCAGCGGTCGGCCGGCTCGCAAGTTCTGCCAGAGCGCGTATTCCGCGCTGCTCAGGCGATGCGCCTCGACCTGATGCTGCCGACGCAATACTGCGACGTCTTCGCCGCCTGCATCGAGCCGTGTGATCGCCGGCAGAGCTCGCCGATGTTCATCGAACAGGGTGTGTACGGGGAATGGCGAGGCGATCAGCGTGAGGGCCGGCTGCAGTTCGAAGCGCAAGGCTGGCCATTCTGCAGGGGGGTGTTGGGCGAGTGCATCGACTCGCAGGGTGGCTGCCTCGGCGGCTACCAGTGCCCGAGCCCAGGCCCATTCGAGGCGGGCGAGGTCGGCGAGATATTCGAAGGCCGAGCCGGATGCAGCGAAGCCCGCGGCCAGAAAATCGGCGAAATCTTCGCCGACGTGATGCAGGTCGCCACTGCGTGACGGGTGCTGCTCGAGAAAACGTCGGGCAAGGCGCTCAAAGAAATCGCTGCCGACGATGCGGGCGATGACCGGGTAAGCGAGCGTCAAAGCTTTGATGAAGTTAGCGCGATAATTGTTGTGGTAGATGGCAAGGCGGCCCGCTGGGGCGGTGCTTGCCAGCAGCGCTTGTGCAAACTCCTGCTGGATGTCGGCGAGATGGCGGCTCATGGCGTTACTGCGGATGCAGCGCTGACCCCTGGCGCAGCGTTTGCCTCTGGCGCAGTGCTTGCCGCTGCAACGCATTCATCGGCGATGCGATCCGCCTTGGCGGCTTCGGCGAGCAGCGTCGCAAGCGGCGGCACATCGGTGTCCCATTCGACCAGCGTGGGGCGTGGCCCGAAGCGACGCAGCGCCTCGCGATAGAGGTCCCAGACGGCATCGCAGATGGCACTGCCGTGGGTATCGATCAGTACGGGGTGGCCATCGACCACGGCTGGCGTATGTCCGGCCAAATGAATTTCGCCGATGGCCTCGGCGGGCAGTGCCTCGAGAAAAGCCAGCGGATCAATGCCGTGGTTGATGCTGTTGACATGCAAATTATTGAGATCAAGCAGCAGTCCGCAGCCGCTGCGCTGCGCGAGCTCACGCAGAAACTCGCCTTCGGCGAGCGTTGATTCTTCGAACTCGACATAGCTTGCGAGATGCTCGATCAGTACTTGCCGACCGAGCGCCTCTTGCAGTTCGCCGAGGCGTGCGCACATCAGTTCGAGCGATTCTTCGGTGAAGGGCAGGGGCAGCAAATCATTGAAGTGCAAGCCTTGCCAACTGCCCCAGCAAAGATGTTCGGAAACGATTGCGGGTTGGAGGCGACGGACGAGGGTCGCAAGACGATCGAGATGTGCTCGATCGGGAGGGCCGGCACTGCCAAGGCCGAGACCCACACCGTGGATCGAGAGCGGGTAGTCGCAACGCAAATCTTCGAGCAATGCCGGCAGCGGCCCGCCTTCGGCAAAGTAATTTTCGGCGTGCGCTTCGAGCCAGCCGCACTGCGGGCGCTGCTCAAGCCAATCGGCGTGATGCACGCCGCGCAGGCCGACCCCTGCCCGGCGCGGGGCCGGGCAGGTGATCCAGCCTGCTGTCATCAGCCGCCCGGCTGCAGGCTACCGCCGACGATGCGCTCGCAGCTGCCCTTGGGGAGCGACAGCCATTCGTTCTTGTCGCCATCGACCTTCGCCTGGCCGGCACAGCCGTGACCGTTGGCGCCGCAGTCGTTCTTGCCTGCCTTGACGACGCCGTAGCATTTTTCCATCCCTTCTTTCGGACCCATGGCCTCGGCAACCCCGAGTGCCACCAGGCTGCCGACTGCCGCAATGATCAGAGCGTGACGTTTATCCATGATGTATCTCCAGTGTATGTCCGTGGTGAGATTTCTTTGATGTGCTGCTGCGTGTCTTGCGGCACGATCAGGGTGCCGCCTTCTTCTGGAAGTCGCCTGCTTCGACGATCGTGATCATCTCGGGTTTGATCCAGCGCTTCACTGCAGCATTCACGTCCGCCAGGGTCAGTGCCGCTACGCGCGTCTCGAAGTTGGCGTCCCACTCGAGCGTGCGGTCGAGGAACAGGTAGCTTGAGAGCCGTCCCACGAGCTCGCGATCCTGCGAGCGGCTGACATTGCGACTTTGCAGCCAGCCAGTCTTGGCGTCGTTGAGCTCATTGGCTGCGAAGCCTTCGCCCAGCATTTTCGCGAGCTCTTCGCGGTAAGCCGCGATCAGTCGCTCGGAGTTCTGCGGGTTGTAGATCGCGAACGTGCCGAAGTTGCCGTCCTTGTCGAGCGGGTCGGCAGTCAGGAACGACGACACCCCATAGCTGATGCCTTCTTTCTGGCGGATGCGCACCGCGAGCCGCGAGTTGAGGAAGCCACCGCCCAGCATGTAGTTGGCCATGACGAGCGCGGGATAGTCGGCATCGTCATCACGCAGCGGCAAGTTGAGCCCCGCGATCATCACGGCATTCGCCTTGTCCGGCGTGTTAACCTTGCGGATGACCGAGGGCACATCAAAGAATGGCGACACCGCACGCTCGTACGGTTGCTTCGCGGTCCAACCCGCGAGGATGCCGCCGAGTGCTGCGCGCACCATGCTTTCGTCGAAGTCACCGACCACGGCCGCCGTCGCTTTGCCAGCGCCATAGAAATCGGCGTGGAACTTGCGCAGATCGGCCGCCGTGACCGCCTTGACCGCCGTCGCCTGCTCATCGAAGCCGAGCGTGCGACGGAAATCGTTGGCCGGGTACGGCGAGGTGATGCGATTGACCTCGAGCACGGCGATGGCCTGCGGCTCGCTGCGCTGCTGCTCGATGCCCGCAATCACTTCGTCCCGCAGCTTGGTGAGCTCGGCATCCGGGAACACCGGATTACGCAGGATGTCGCTGACGATCTCGAGTGTGGGCACGAGATTCTCGCGGGTCGAGGTGATGTTCACATTGACGCTCTGACCACCACCGCCGATGCCAACCGACGACTTGAGCTTGTCGAGCTCGTCGTTGATCTGCTGCAAGCTGCGGCTCTTGGTACCGCGACGCAGCATGGCTGCCGTGAGTTCGGCGACCGTCGCCTTGCCCTCGAGCGAGGCGAGGCTGCCGATGCGCAGCGTCATCGTCACGTTGACCGAGCTGCCGCGGGTCGACTTGGCAAGGAAGCTGTATTCCGCGCCGCCCGGGACGGTTTCGGAGCGGGTGCGCGAGACGATGTTGGCAGGTGAGGGGTCGAAGACTTCGGCCTGCTTCAGCGCCTGCTTGCCCTTGTAATCTTTGAGGACCACGGCCGGGTCGGGCGGCTGCGGGATTGCCGCACGATCCGGCGTCGCCTCGGGAACAAACAGACCCGTGGTGCGATTGGCGGGCTTGAGATAAGCCATCGCTGCGCGGTTGACGTCGGCGGCCGTGACTTTTTCCATCTGATCGCGCGACAAGAACCACAAGCGCCAGTCGCCCTTGGCGATGAACTCGGAAAGACCGAGACCGACGCGATCACTGTTGTTGTAGGTCTGCTCAAAGAATCGCAGGAACTTGTTGCGGGCCCGCTGCACTTCGTCCTCGGTGACCGGCGACGACTTCATGCCGTCGAGCACCGACAACATGATCTGCGTGGCATCGGCTACCGGCTTGTCTTTCAGCACTTCGGCGGCGAAATACATGTAGCCCGGATCTTTGAGACCGAAGGCGAAGCCGCCAACGCTGCTGGCCTTGCCACTCTCGACCAGCGCCTTGTACAAGCGGCCCGAGGGCTCGTTGGTGAGTACATCGGCGAGCACCTGCACGGCGGCAAAGTCCGGATGACCGCCCGGCGGAATGTGATAGCCCGCCGCGGTCACCTGCACATCGCCGACGCGGCGCAGCACCACGTGGCGCTCGCCGTCTTGCACGGGTTCGACCGTGTAGGTCGGCTGCAGGACGCGCGACGGCCGCGGGATCTTGCCAAAGAACTCGTTGACCCAGCCGATGGTCTTGGCCTCGTCGATCTTGCCGGCGATGGTGAGCACCGCGTTATCGGGCTGGTAATACTTCTTGTAGAACGCACGCAGGTTGTCGATGGGAACGCGCTCGATGTCCTCGCGCGAACCGATGGTCGACTTGCCGTAGTTGTGCCAGAGGTAGGCGGTGGACATGACGCGCTCGAGCAAGACGCCCGAGGGGTCGTTCTCGCCGGACTCGAACTCGTTGCGCACCACCGAGAATTCGCTGCGCAGGTCCTCTTCCTTGATGAAGGAATTGATAATTCGGTCGCTCTCGAGATCGAGCGCCCAGCGCAGGTTGTCATCGGTCGCGGCGAACGTTTCGAAGTAGTTGGTACGGTCGTACCAGGTGGTACCGTTCGGTCGCGCACCGCGCGTTGTCAGCTCCTGAGGGATGTTTGGAAAGCGCGGCGTGCCTTTGAACACCATGTGCTCGAGCAAGTGCGCCATGCCGCTCTCGCCATAGCCTTCATGGCGCGAGCCCACGAGGTAGGTGATGTTGACGGTAATGGTGGACTTGGACGGATCCGGGAAGAGCAGCACGCGCAGCCCATTGGCCAGGCGGTATTCCGTGATGCCTTCGACCGAGGTCACTTTCTCTGGCGCCGCGAGTCTGGAAGACTGTGTAGCCTTGGCGGTCGCGGCCTTTTCGGCAGCGAGACCCATCGGCACCATGCCGACGACAGTGACGGTCAAAAGCAGACTGCAAAGACGAGGAATGAACTTGCGCACGTGGCGTGCTCTAAACGGGAAGGGATGGAAAGCGAGATTAGTCGTCCCAACGGCCATTTCAAGAGCTTGTTTTGTGGCAGCGCTTCTGGGCTTGCCCGCGGGGCTGGCGGCCGCCCCGCCGCAGGGCGGCCCGCCTGGGGTCGAGCGCCCTGCAACTGAGGCCACCGCAGCCGATTCGGCGCTGGCCGAGGTCCCAGTGGCTGAGTCGCGCCCGCTCGATCTGCGGCTCGGCAAGCTGCGCAGTTTCATGGCGCCGCGTGACTGGTTCACGGCGCTGCCGTCCGATATCGATGAAG
>JBJTAV010000025.1:0-4481 GCA_046091005.1 Gammaproteobacteria bacterium
TCGGCTCATGACGGCGTTATACAACAAGCCCCGGGTCGGCGGGTTGACGGTCCTGAACCCGGAGTCTACAGTTGCCGCCCCCGTTAGACTTGGTCTAACTGGGTCCCAAGGACAAATCAGACCAAGGAGTGATCCCGTGCACCTGAAAGGCAGCAAAACCGAGCAGAACCTGAAGGACGCCTTCGCTGGCGAGTCGCAGGCCAACCGTCGTTATCTCTACTTCGCAGCCAAGGCTGACGTCGAAGGCTTCAACGACATCTCCGCCGTGTTCCGTTCGACCGCCGAAGGCGAGACCGGCCACGCCCACGGCCACCTCGAGTACCTCGAGGCGGTGGGTGACCCGGCCACGGGCCTGCCGATCGGTGACACCAAGTCGAACCTCAAGGCGTCGATCGCCGGCGAGACCCACGAGTACACGGACATGTACCCGGGTATGGCCAAGATCGCCCGCGACGAAGGCTTCGACGAGATTGCCGACTGGTTCGAGACGCTGGCCAAGGCCGAGCGTTCGCACGCGAACCGCTTTACGAAGGCTCTCGAGTCGATCTGATCGCTCTGCAGCAGGGCGACGTCGGTACTTCGCGGTACCGGCGTCGCCGCTTAGCTGAATTCCAAGGAGGGAATGGATGAGCAACAGCACCATCATCGGTGGCCGTGAGGGTTCTCTCGAGGCCCCGACCCGACATCCGCTCAATTGGCGCGACCCGGCGTTCTATGACGAGTCGGCACTCGAGAAAGAACTCGAGCGCGTCTTCGATATCTGCCACGGTTGTCGTCGCTGCTTCTCGCTCTGCAATTCTTTTCCCACGCTGTTCGACGCCGTCGATGCCGCGCCCTCGGGCGAGCTCGATACTGTCGACAAGAAGGTGTACTGGGACGTCGTCGACCACTGTTACCTCTGTGACATGTGCTACATGACGAAATGTCCCTATGTTCCGCCGCATCCGTGGAACCTGGATTTTCCGCATCTCATGCTGCGCGCCAAGGCCATCAAGGCCAAAAAGGGCGAAGTCCGCCTGCGCGACAAGATTCTGTCTGCGACCGATGTGGTCGGCAGCCTCGCCGGAATCCCGGTGGTGGCGCAGGCCGTGAACGCGGTCAACAAAACCGAGGTCGGTCGCAAGCTGCTCGACGCCACGCTTGGCGTTGCGGTCGATGCGCCGATTCCGCAATACCACTCGAACAATGCGCGCAAGCAGCTTGCCGGGCGTGAGCTCAAGGTCGAGCCGAAGCCGACTGCAGAAACCCGCGGCAAGGTTGTGCTGTTCACCACCTGCTACGGCAATCGCAACGAGCCCGATCTCAATCTCGATCTCGTCAAAGTATTCGAGCACAACGGCATCCCGGTGAAGATCGTCTCGCAGGAAAAATGCTGCGGCATGCCGAAGCTCGAACTCGGTGATCTCGAGACCGTGGCGCGCCACAAAGACACCAACATCCCGGCGCTCAAGCAGGCGATCGACGAGGGCTATGACATCGTCGCGCCCATTCCTTCTTGCGTGCTGATGTTCAAGCAGGAACTGCCGCTGATGTTCCCGGAAGACGCCGACGTGCAGGCGGTGAAGGCGAGCATCTTCGATCCGTTCGAGTACCTCATGCTGCGCCACAAGGCGGGCCTGCTGCGGACTGACTTCGTCGCCGAGCTTGGCAAAGTGAGTTACCACGTGCCCTGCCATCTGCGCGTGCAGAACATTGGTCTGAAGACGCGTGATGTTCTCAAACTCGTGCCCAATACCCACATCGATGTGATCGAGCGTTGCTCGGGTCACAACGGCACCTACGCGGTAAAGAAAGAATTCCGCCCGGCATCGGTGAAGATCGGCAAGCCGGTCATGAGCCGCGTCGAAAAGGCCAACCCCGATCACTACACCTCGGACTGTCCGATGGCGGGGCACCAGATCGAAACCGGTCTCAAGGACCCGAAAGAACCGGAACATCCCCTCAAATTGCTGCGCAAAGCTTACGGAATCTGACGCCATGCAAAAGCTCACCACGACCGATCTCATGACGCTCGAAACCTACGCGCGCGAGCGCCCGACGTTTCGCAGCAAGGTCATCGCTCACAAGAAATCGCGTTCTGTCGCGGTCGGGCCGAACACCACTTGGCTGTTCGAAGATCGACTGACCATTCACTATCAGGTGCAAGAAATGCTGCGCACTGAGCGCATTTTCGAGCCCGAGGGCATTGCCGAGGAGCTGCATGCCTACAACCCGCTCATTCCTGATGGCCGCAACTGGAAAGTGACGCTGCTGGTCGAGTTCGCTGATCCCAGCACGCGTCCGCAGCATCTCGCGCGCCTCAAGGGCATCGAAGATCGCTGCTATGTGCAGGTGGCCGATTTCTCGCGCGTGCACGCGATCGCCGACGAAGATCTCGAGCGCGAGAATGAAGAGAAGACTTCTTCGGTGCATTTTCTGCGTTTCGAACTCACCGAGGCCATGATCGGTGCGCTGCGCGGTGGTGCGCGACTCGTGATGGGCATCGATCACGTGAACTACCTGCACGCCAACGAAGCGATCTCAGACAATACTCGCAAGGCCCTCATCGCCGATTTCGCCTAAAATCGGCGGATGGCCAAAGACTACGACGCCTCTGCCATCGAGGTTCTCTCCGGGTTGGAGCCAGTGCGGCGCCGACCCGGCATGTACACCGACACATCGCGACCGAATCACCTCGCGCACGAGGTGATCGACAACAGCGTCGACGAGGCGCTGTCCGGGCACGCCAAGCGTATCGATGTGACCGCCTTCAAGGACGGTTCGCTGGAAGTGCGCGACGACGGTCGCGGCATGCCCGTCGATATCCACCCCAAAGAAAAGGTCAGCGGTGTCGAACTCATCCTGACCCGCCTGCACGCGGGCGGCAAATTCGACAGCGGCAGCTACGGTTTTTCGGGCGGATTGCATGGCGTCGGTGTGTCGGTCGTCAATGCACTCTCCAAACAGCTCGAGTGCTGGGTGCGCCGCGGCGGCAACGAGTACAACATCGGCTTTCGCGACGGCAAGGTGAGCTCCAAGCTCGAGGTCGTAGGCACGGTTGGACAGCGCAACACCGGTACCACGGTGCGTTTCTGGCCCGACTCCGAATTCTTTGACTCCGACAAGTTTTCGATCCCGCAGCTGCGGCACACGCTCAAGGCCAAGGCGGTGCTGTGTCCCGGGCTGCGCATCACGTTCACCAACGAGGCAACCGGCGAGACCGATGAATGGTTTTTCGCGGGCGATCTCGGCGCTTATCTCGTCGATGAGCTCGGCAAGGCCGACCGCTTGCCCGCAGAGCCGATCACGGGCAAGCGCGAGCAAGATCAGGATGTTGTCGAATATGCGATCTGCTGGGCGCCGGGTGCCGAAAACCCGCTCGCCGAGAGCTACGTCAATCTCATCCCCACACCCGACGGTGGCACGCATGTGAACGGCCTGCGGGCTGGCGCTGCGGCCGCCGTGCGCGAATTCTGCGAGTTCCGCAATCTTTTGCCGCGTGGCGTCAAGCTGGCACCCGAAGACGTCTGGGACGGCGCGCGCTATGTGCTCTCGATCAAAATTCGTGACCCGCAATTTGCGGGTCAGACCAAGGAGCGGCTCGCCTCGCGTGATGCCGCGCAGTTGGTCGAGAGCTACGCCAAAGACGCCATCGGTCTTTGGCTTGCGCAGCATCCCGACGCCGGCGAGCGTATTGCCCAGTTCGCCATCCAGAATGCGCAGGAGCGACTGAAAGCGGCGCAGCGCGTGCAGCGCAAGCGGGTTTCTGGCGGACCCGCGCTGCCCGGCAAGCTTGCCGACTGCGCGGGCGATGACCCGCAGCGCTCCGAGCTTTTTCTGGTCGAGGGTGACTCGGCAGGCGGTTCTGCCAAGCAAGCTCGTGATAAAGATTTCCAGGCGATCATGCCGCTGCGCGGCAAAATTTTGAACACCTGGGAGCTCGAGTCGGGCGAGATCAGCTCCTCGGCTGAAGTACACGACATCAGCGTGGCTCTGGGTATCGACCCCGGCGTCGCTGATCTGTCGAATTTGCGCTACAACAAAGTCTGCATCCTCGCCGATGCCGACTCCGACGGTCAGCACATCGCGACTCTGCTGTGTGCGCGCTTTCTCAGGCACTTTCGGCCGCTGGTGGCCAACGGGCACGTCTTTGTCGCCATGCCGCCGCTCTATCGCATCGATGCGGGCAAGCAGGTGTTCTACGCCCTCGACGACGCCGAACTCGACGCTTTCTTGCATCGGTTCGAGCAAGAAAAGGTGAGAGCCAAGCCACAGGTCACGCGCTTCATATGTCTGGGTGAAATGAATCCCTCGCAACTGCGCGAAACCACCATGGACCCGCGCACGCGTCGGCTGGTGCAGCTCACGCTCGATGCCGCCGATCAGACCGACAGTCTCATGGATATGTTGCTCGCCAAAAAACGCGCCGCTGATCGACGCGAGTGGTTGGAGCAAAAAGGCAACCTCGTGCAGGTGAGCGTCTGATGCAAAACCAGGATTTG
>JBJTAV010000026.1:0-11130 GCA_046091005.1 Gammaproteobacteria bacterium
CACTTACTTCCAGCAAGTGGGCGGTATCGACTGCAAGCCGGTGACCGGCGAGATCACCTACGGGCTCGAGCGCCTCGCCATGTATCTGCAGGGCGTCGACAGCGTGTACGACATCGTCTGGACCGACGGACCGCGCGGCAAAATCACCTATCGGGACGTCTACCACCAGAACGAGGTCGAGCAGTCGAAGTACAACTTCGAGCATGCCGACACCGCGGTGCTGTTCAGACACTTCGACGAATACGAGGCCACCTGTCAAAAATTGCTCGAGGCCAAGCTCGGACTGCCGGCTTATGAGCAGATGCTGAAAGCCTCGCACACCTTCAATCTGCTCGACGCACGGCGCGCCATCTCGGTCACGGAGCGTCAAAGATTCATCCTGCGGGTACGCACGCTGGCGCGTGGCGTGGCACAGGCCTATTACGATGCGCGTGAAGCGCTCGGCTTTCCGATGCTGCAAAGCGTTGCGCCCACCGCACCCGCCGCACCCGCCGCGGCGCCGGAGCAGGCGCCATGACTGCAGTGCGCGACTTTCTATTCGAGCTCGGCACCGAAGAATTGCCGCCGCTCGCCTTGCCCGAACTCGAGCGTGCGCTGGCCGAAGGTATCCGCAGCGGCTTGACTGCGGCGGGTTTGCAGCATGGCGAACTCGTGTCCTACGCGGCACCACGGCGCTTGGCGGTGCTCGTGCACGCGCTTGCCGAGATGCAGCCCGAGCAGCTACTCAAACGTCGCGGACCTCCGGTCAATGCGGCCTTCGACAAAGCAGGGCAGCCAACGCGCGCAGCGACCGCCTTTGCAGAAAGCTGCGGCATCGCCGTCAACGCACTCGGTCGCGTGACCGAAGGCAAGGGCGAATTTCTTTGGTTCGAAGGCAGCAAGCCGGGTGCGGCAACCGTCTCGTTGTTGCCGGGCATCGTGCAAGCGGCGCTCGATGCGCTGCCGATTCCGAAGCGCATGCGTTGGGGCGCCAGCGATGCCGAGTTCGTGCGGCCGGTGCACTGGGTGGTGATGCGCTTCGGCGCCGAAGTGCTGCCCGTGCGACTGCTGGATACCGCTGCGGGTGCGAACACGCGCGGTCATCGTTTTCATGCGCCGGACGAGCTGGCCATCGCAGCACCTGCCGACTATGCAGCGGTTTTGTGCTCACACGGGCACGTGATCGCGAGCTTTGCCGAACGCAGAGCACGCATCCATGAGCAGGTGCTGGCCGGTGCGCAAGCGCAAGGTGGGCGCGCCGTGCTCGATGACGAACTGCTCGATGAAGTGACTGCGCTCGTGGAGTGGCCGGTCGCCGTGGAGGGCCGCTTCGACGAGCGCTTCCTGGCGCTGCCGCGAGAAGTGCTGATCTCCACGCTGCAAGAACACCAGCGGTATTTCGCCGTCGAAAATGCAGCGGGCGTCCTCACCAACCGCTTCATCACTATCAGCAATATCGACAGCCGCGAGCCCTCGCGAGTGCGCGAAGGCAACGAACGCGTAGTTCGACCACGACTTTCCGATGCGGCGTTCTTTCAGCAACAAGATCGTCGTCAACCGCTTGCAGCTTGGCGCGACGGACTCGACAAAGTCACCTTCCAGGCAAAACTTGGATCGATCGGCGACAAGGTGCGACGCATCGTCGTGCTCGCGCGCACGATCGCACCGCAAATTGCCGCAGAGTCTGGGCTCGCCGCCCGCGCTGCCGATCTCTGCAAATGCGATCTGCTCTCGGCGATGGTGGGCGAGTTCCCCGAGCTGCAAGGCACCATGGGTGCGTACTACGCGATGGCCGACGGCGAAAATCCTCGCGTCGCTGCGGCGATTCGCGAGCATTACCAACCGCGTGGTGCGGGCGATGCGCTACCTGCTGACCCGGTCAGCGCGACTGTTGCACTGGCCGACAAACTCGACACGCTCGCCGGAATCTTTGGCATCGGTCAAAAACCGAGTGGCACCAAAGATCCCTTCGCACTGCGCCGCGCAGCCATCGGCGTGTTCCGTATCGTGCTCGAAGGTCGCCTCGATCTCGATCTGGCCGAACTCGTCACGGCAGCGGTCGCTGCGCAACCGGTCAAAACAGCCGATACCGCAGGCGAAGTGCTGGCCTATATTCAGGAACGCATGCGCGCGCACTATCTCGATGCCGGTTTCCCGGCCGAGTCCTTCGATGCCGTGCTCGCCACCGGCAGCAGCCGACCGCTAGATTTCGAGGCGCGAATGCAGGCGCTCGCGCGCTTCCGCCAACGACCCGAAGCTGAAAGTCTCGCCGCAGCCAACAAGCGTATCGCCAACATCCTCAAAAAATCTGCGGGTGCCGATTCGGCTGGGCAAAGAGGAACGGTCAGCGTCGATGCCAGCTTGCTGACTGCGGCGGCCGAGCGCGCGCTGCATGAGGCGCTTGAAGCGGTGGCCGCCAAGGTTGATGCGGATTTGGCAACTCGGCGCTATGACGCCGCACTCGAGACGCTGGCCGGACTGCGGCCTGCGATCGACGCCTTCTTCACCGACGTGATGGTCAACGATCCCGACCCGGCTCTGCGCAGCAATCGACTCGCGCTGGTGGCGCGGGTACGCAGCCTGTTCGCGGGCGTGGCCGATCTCTCTCGACTGCCAGGTTGATACGAGGCGCGACGTGCAGCTGCTGCGCTCGCTGATCTTCACCACCTTCTTGTTCGCGTGGACGCTCGGCTACGCGATGTTCTTCGTGCTGGTGGGCTGGTTTTTCCCGCATCCCAAACGCTTCGCGCTGATCGAATGGTATGCCGCGAGAATCTTTGATGTGCTGCGCGTGACCTGTGGGCTCACCTATACCGTCGAAGGCAGCGAAAACTTTCCCCAAGAACCACACATTGCTTACTGGAAGCACTCTTCGGCATGGGAAACCTTTGGCCAATTCCTCGTCGGCCCTCCCAAGGTGATCGTGCTCAAGCACGAGCTCATGTACATCCCTTTCTTTGGCTGGGGTCTGCAGTTGCTGCGCTCGATTGCCGTCAAGCGTGGGGCGGGCGCTTCGGCGGTCAACCAGGTCGTACAACAAGGCCGTGACCGACTCGCCGAAGGCTTGTCGATCCTGATATTCCCGGAAGGGACCCGCGTTGCTGCGGGCGAAACCCGCCGCTACGGCGTCAGCGGCGCACTGCTGGCAAGCCGTGTCGGTTGCAAACTGGTGCCGGTTGCACACGATGCCGGTTATTACTGGCCACGGCGCGGTCTGCTGAAACGACCGGGTAATATCCGGGTGATCGTTGGTCCGCCCATCGACACAGCAGGTCGCGAGCCGCGCGAGATCAACGACGAAGCCCAAGCTTGGATCGAAAACACCATCAAAATTATTCGTGAGCAGAAGCTCGAAAGGACATCGTCTTGAAACGCCGGAGATTTTTGGCCTCGCTCAGTGCACTGCCGCTCGGTACCGCACTCGCGTTGCAGCTTGAGCTTGCGAATGCCGAAGAGCGCGATCGTGCGGCGAATTTTGATCCCGCCGAACTCGGGCTCGCGGCGCTCAAGGCGCGTATGGATCAAGGTTTGTCGTCTGCGGCGTTGGTCACCGCATATCTCGATCGCATCGCCAAAATCGATCAAGCGGGAGCGAAATTCCGTTCAGTGCTCGCGGTCAATCCTCAAGCCTTGCAAGCCGCACGAGCGCTCGATGCCGAGCGTCGCAGCGGCAGCGTACGCGGTCCGCTGCACGGCATGCCGCTGCTGATCAAAGATAACATCGCGACGCTCGATCCGCTGCCGACCACGGCGGGCTCGCTGGCGTTAGCCAAGGCATTTCATGCGGCCGATGCACCGCTCGTCGCGCGGCTGCGCTCGGCGGGTGCCGTCATCCTCGGCAAAACCAATCTCAGCGAATGGGCCAACTTCCGCTCGACGCAATCGATCAGCGGTTGGAGCGCCATGGGCGGACAAACGGGCAACGCTTATGACCCGCTGCGTACGCCTTCGGGTTCGAGTTCGGGCTCGGCGACGGCGGCGGCTCTGAGCCTTTGCGCTGCAGCGATCGGCACCGAAACCGACGGTTCCATCCTCTCGCCGGCTGCCGTGAACGGGCTCGTGGGCTTCAAGCCGTCGCTCGGCGCCGTGAGCGGCCGCGGGATCGTGCCGATCTCGCCACGCCAAGACGTTGCCGGACCGATGACCCGCAGCGTCGAAGATGCCGCTTTGCTTGCCGGCATCATTTATGAGCGGCCGCGCCGCAAAGAAGCGCTCGAAACGACGATGAGCGGCAAAAGCAATTCGATGCGGGTCGGCATTGCGCCAGCACCCGACTCGATACGACCTGGTGTGGCTGCGCTATACAAGCGTGCGATCGAAGTCTGGCGCAGTGCCGGCGCCGAGATGATCGACGCGCCGTTGCCGCGTAGTTTCCGCGACGCGCAGTCCGCCGAGTTCACGGCGCTGCTGTACGAATTCAAGGCAGCCTTGGACGATTATCTCGGTTCGCTGAGTGCAAAACAGACCGAGGTCAGAACGCTCGAAGCACTGATCGAATTCAACCGTCGCAATGCCGATCGCGAAATGCCGCGCTTCGGGCAAGAAATTCTGGAAATGGCCGTAGCCAAAGGCCCGCTCACCGAAAAGCCTTATCTCGACGCCGTCGCCAATGTACGCAAACTTGTGGAGTTTGAGGGCCTCGATACCCTGTTCCGCAACCTGCGCGTCGATGTGTTGGTAGCCCCCGGTGCGGGTCCTGCCGGTCTCATCGACACGATACTCGGCGATCGCAACGATACCGGGGGTTCCACACTCGGTTCGGCAGCGGCCATGGCGGGTTATCCGAGCATCACCTTGCCGATGGGCGTGGTCAAAGGAATGCCGGTCGGCATGACGGTGGTCGCACCGCGTTATGCAGAAGATCGGCTGCTGCGGATCGCCGCCAAATTCGAGCGCGAAGGCAGACTGCGCGTGCCTTCGAAGTTTGCCCGCGGCTAAACCTGCAGCATTGACTCGTCGATCGGTGCGCCACCGCGCCAAAGACCGAACATCAATGCGGGATGATCGAGACATCATCCAGCGGGAATTCGGCATCAATGAATCAGTTGTCAGCTACGGGCATCACCGTATTCGTTGCCGATACACGGCAGGCCAAAGTATTCGAGTTGAGCGAGCCAGGCGCCGATGCCCCGGGGACCGTCATGACCCGAAGCGGACAAAACGGCAGTGGGGCCGGTGTACGACGCACTGCGCTGCAGGGTCGACGCAGCCACAAGCAGCACGCCGTCAGTCAGTTCGCACGCCAGATTGCTGATCGTGTGACAGCAGCGGCGAACAACCACCACGGTGGCGGGGTGGTCTTGGTTGCTGCACCGCGATTCCTCTCGGAGCTACGCAGCCTTCTGCCAAAATCGACGCTGCAACGCGTGGTTCGCGAATTGCCACGCGATCTTGTGGGACTGTCGGTGCCGGCTTTGCAACAAAGATTGGCCGCAGCACTGCGCCCCTGACGGCTCAGCGGAGTCGGGGCGGGCCGTCGTGCTCGAGCAATCCAGTCTCGCCATACACTTGCAACTTCTCGCGCGTGTCGGCGATATCCATGTTTCGCAAAGTGAGCTGACCAATGCGATCGGCCGGGGTAAACATGCCCTCGCCTTTTTCCATGGTGAGCCGCTCAGGGTGGTAGCTGAGTTGCGGCCCCTGGGTGTCGAGAATCGACCAATCATTGCCACGGCGTAGTTCCAGAGTGACTTCCCCGGTAATCGCGCGAGCAACCCACCGCTGCGCGCTCTCGCGCAACATCAAACATTGCGGATCGAACCAGCGACCCTGATATAGAAGTCGGCCGATGCGCCGACCGTTGTTACGATATTGTTCGATCGTGTCTTCGTTGTGGATGGCCGTGAGCAATCGCTCATAGGCGATGAAAAGCAGCGCCATGCCCGGCGCTTCGTAGATACCCCGGCTTTTGGCTTCGATGATGCGATTCTCGATCTGATCGCTCATGCCTAGCCCATGGCGACCACCGATACGATTGGCCTCCTCGAACAGCGCGAGTTCATCGACAAAACTTTGGCCGTTGAGCGCGATCGGACGGCCCGCCTCGAAACGCACGCTGACCGTCTCGCGAGGAATCGCGACCTCGTCACGCCAGAAAGCAACGCCCATGATCGGCTGCACGATGCCAATCCCGCGATTCAAAAATTCGAGATCTTTGGCCTCGTGGGTTGCGCCCAAGAGATTGGAGTCCGTGGAATAGGCCTTCTCGGTGCTCATCCGATAGCCGAGGCCGGCAGCAGCGAGATATTCGGACATCTCGCGTCGACCCCCAAGCTCGCTGATGAATCGCTCGTCCAGCCAGGGCTTGTAGATGCGCAGCGCAGGGTTCGCCAACAATCCATAGCGATAGAAACGCTCGATATCGTTTCCCTTGTGCGTGCTGCCATCGCCCCAGATGTCGACGCCGTCCTCGCGCATCGCCAGCACGAGCGCCGTGCCGGTCACGGCCCGACCGAGCGGCGTGGTATTGAAATAGGTGATACCGGCGGTCGAAATATGAAAGGCGCCGCTCTGAATCGCGGCGATGCCTTCAGCAACGAGCTGCTGACGGCAATCCACCAATCGGGCATGAACCGCACCCAAGGCGAGCGCGCGTTGCGGGATGCCCTCGTAATCGCTCTCGTCGGGTTGGCCAAGATGCGCGGTATACGCGCAAGGCAGCGCGCCGCGCGCGCGCATCCAATGTACCGCTGCGCTGGTATCGAGGCCGCCCGAGAACGCGATGCCCACGCGCTGGCCGACGGGCAATTGCTGCAGAATCGTTGCGCTCATTCACCCGCCTCGTAGATGACATAGGTTTTGCGGGTTCGCTCGAGCACCTGCCAGGTGCCGACGAAGCCGCGTGGAATCACGAACTCATCGCCGGGCCCCACGACTGTTGCGGTACCGTCTGCGGCGGTGATGACACTACGTCCGTCGAGAATGCGGCAGTATTCCTCTTCGGTGTAGCGAATCCGCCAGATTCCGGGGTCACTTTCCCAAACCCCGGCGAAGAACTTGCCCGTGGGATCGGTGTACTGCGCCCAGAGACGCTGCTCGGGGTCGCCATCGACCCGCTTTTCCGGCGCAAGGTGATAAATCTCTGGCTCCGACGCACACTGGGTGGAAATTCGGCGAATCATGACCGGATGATATCGCGCGGCAGTAATCTTGCCGATGCACGCCCGAGGAGACCCGCCGATGAACGCAAACCCCGACAGCCGCGCAACCCAAACCGCTTCCGACACGGTTTCGTCAAAGATTTCCGCCGAAGAATGGCAGGCCCGGGTCGCCCTGGCGGCACTCTATCGACTGGTGGCGCTGCATGGTTGGGACGACATGATCTTCACGCACATCTCGGCGCGCGTGCCCGGGCCCGAGCATCACTTTCTGATCAATCCTTACGGCTGGTTTTTCGACGAGATCACCGCATCGTGTCTGGTCAAAGTGGATCTGCAGGGCAAGAAGGTCGACGACAACCCGCAGCCGATCAACCCAGCGGGCTTCACCATTCATTCGGCAATTCACGCGGCGCGGGCCGATGCGCAGTTTGTCGTGCACGTGCATAGCGATGCGGGCGTCGCGGTGTCCGCGCAAGAGGCGGGTTTATTGCCGATCACCCAGCATGCGCTGATCGTGCTGCCTTCGCTCGCGTACCACGACTATGAAGGCATCGCCCTCAATCTTGACGAGCGGCAGCGCATCGTTGCTGATCTGGGTGATAAATCTTTGATGCTGCTGCGCAACCACGGCACGCTGGCGCTCGGCGCCACGGCTTGCGATGCGTTTTTGGGTTTGTTCATGCTGGAACGCGCCTGCCAGCAACAAGTGATGGCCTTGTCCGCCGGGCCACAGGGCCTGCGACATGCCCCCGCCGCGGCGCGCGATGAAGTCAAAACCCAGATGGCGATGATGGGCCCAATGGCCAGCAAACTCGCCTGGCCGGGCCTGCTACGCAAACTTGACCGCGAATCGCCGGGCTACGACGCATAGCTCCAGTATTGCCATTTCTCCCGGATTGGGAGATCCTTCGCCGGAGTGAGGGTAATCGCCAAAAACAGCCTCAAAAAGTTTTGGGAAAAACCCGGGTGTGCCGATGCTCGAGGGCCGCTTCACAGTTGGTATGAAGAAGCGCGTAAAGCGGTTTGGCTTAGCCCTCGTGAGGTCAAGTTGCTCTACGCCAGTGCCAGTATTTGCCGCAATAATCGCGTGGTGTTCAACGTCGGTGGCAACAAATACCGGCTTGTCGTAGAGGTGCAATATCAAGCCCGAATCGTTTGGGTGAAGTTTGTTGGTACCCACGCAGAGTACGACCGTATCGATGTGGACACGGTAAATGACTATTAAGCCAATCAGAAATGACGAAGATCTGCGGCGAGTATTTCGCCGTCTGGAAAAAATTTTTCAGGCTAAGGAAGGATCGCCGCTAGCTGATGAACGCGACGTTCTCGTCACTCTCATCGAAGCGTATGAAAACAAATTTTACGATTTCGGCCCCGTCGATCCCGTGGAGGCTATCAAGTTCCGTATGGAACAAGATGGGCTGACGCCGCGGGACTTAGAGCAGTTTATCGGTCCTAGTGGTCGCGTTTCAGAAGTACTGAATCGCAAGCGGCCGCTCAGTTTGCGAATGATCAAGCGTTTGCATGACGGGCTAAAAATTCCCTACGAAAGTTTGCTCGCAGAAGCATCCTCCTCCGCCTCGTAATCAAACGTCGAGGTTCGATACCGCCAGCGCGTTCTTCTCGATGAACTCGCGGCGCGGCTCCACCTCATCGCCCATCAGCGTGGTGAACACTTCGTCGGCGGCGACCGCGTCTTCGATTCGCACCTGCATCAAGCGTCGGCTTTCAGGGTTGATGGTGGTGTCCCACAGCTGCTCGGGGTTCATTTCGCCGAGACCCTTGTAGCGCTGTATCGACTGGCCGCGCTTGGCGAGTTCGAACAGCCAGTCGATGGCTTGCTTGAACGAACCGATATCGCGGCGCGCTTCACCCCGGCGCACATACGCACCCTCGCCGATCAAGCCCGCCAAGGTACGCGACAAGTTGGCGATACGCTGGTATTCGGACGAGTCAAAGAAATCGCGAGTCAGGTACTTGTCGAAGCGACTGCCATGCTCATCCTTGATGACATGGATGCGCGGTACGCCCTGTCCGGCAACTGCCGCCTGGACATCCAGCCGGTAGTGGGCATTACCATCGGCTGCGGCGTTGAGGCGCGCAGTCAACTCGGTCGTCCAGGCCAAAAGCCAATCCGCCCGGTCAAAATCGGCACGCGAGACCACCGGAACGTAGAGCAGCTGCTCGAGCAAGCGAGCATCGTAGCGCCGAGCCCAACGCGCAATGATTTGCTGCACTTCGACGTACTGGCGTGCCAAAGTTTCGAGACCGGCACCGCGCAACGGCGGTGCCGCCGAATTGAGATGCAGCTCGGCATCTTCGAGGGCTGCATTCAACAGCATGGCATTGAGTTCGTTGTCGTCCTTGACGTACATCTCCTGCTTGCCGCGCTTTACTTTGTAGAGCGGCGGCTGCGCGATGTAGATGTGGCCGCGCTCGATGAGCAGCGGCAGTTGTCGATAGAAGAACGTCAGCAACAGCGTGCGGATGTGACTGCCGTCAACATCGGCATCGGTCATGATGATGATGCGATGGTAACGCAGCTTGTCGATGTCGAACTCGTCGCGACCAATGCCGCAACCGAGCGCCGTGATCAAGGTGCCGACCTCGGCCGACGACAGCATCTTGTCGAAACGTGCTTTTTCGACGTTCAGGATCTTGCCCTTGAGCGGCAATATCGCCTGCGTGCGTCGATCACGGCCCTGCTTGGCGGAGCCGCCTGCCGAGTCGCCCTCGACGATGAAAAGCTCGGAGAGCGCCGGGTCTTTTTCCTGACAGTCGGCAAGCTTGCCCGGCAGGCCGGCGATATCGAGAGCGCCTTTGCGACGCGTCAATTCGCGCGCTTTGCGGGCCGCCTCGCGCGCGCGTGCCGCTTCAATGATTTTGCCGGCGATGGCCTTGGCTTCTTGCGGTTTTTCGAGCAAGAACTCCGAGAATTTTTGCGCCACGGCCGTCTCGACGACGCCCTTGACCTCCGAGGAGACGAGCTTGTCTTTGGTCTGTGAGGAAAACTTTGGATCGGGAAGTTTGACCGACAAAATGGCCGTCAAGCCTTCGCGCGCATCGTCACCGGTGGTCGGGACTTTCTCGCGCTTGGCGACGCCTTCTTTTTCGATGTAATCATTGAGCGTACGCGTCAGCGCTGCGCGAAACCCCGCCAGATGCGTACCGCCGTCTTTTTGCGGGATATTGTTGGTGTAGCAGAACATGGACTCCTGGTACGAGTCGTTCCACTGCATCGCCACTTCGACGCCGATCGATCCTTCTTGGGTGCGAAACCAAAACACGTGGTCGGGTATCGATTGCTTTGAACGGTTGAGGTGTTTGACGAAGGCTTGCAGGCCGCCCTCGTGCTGGAAGACATCGCTCTTGTCTTCACGCTCGTCGATCAAGTCGATGCGCACGCCCGAGTTGAGAAACGACAACTCGCGCAAGCGTTTGGCAAGCGTGTCGTAATCGAACTGGATGTTGGTGAAGATTGACGGGCTCGGCTTGAAACGCACCATCGTGCCGGTGCGGTCGGTCGTCCCGACGACCGCGAGCGGAGCCACGGGATCGCCGAGGTGATATTCCTGCGCGTGCAACTTGCCATCGCGATGGATGGTGAGCTGCAGCACGTCGGAAAGCGCATTGACTACCGACACACCGACGCCGTGCAGACCGCCGGAAACCTTGTAGGAGCTGTCGTCGAATTTTCCGCCGGCGTGCAGCACGGTCATGATGACTTCGGCGGCAGAGCGACCTTCTTCGGCGTGGATGTCGACCGGGATACCGCGGCCGTTATCTTCGACGGTGACTGACTCATCAGCGTGAATCGTGACCAATATACGGTCACAATGACCAGCCAAAGCCTCGTCGATGGAGTTGTCGACGACCTCGAAAACCATGTGGTGCAGGCCGGTCCCGTCATCGGTGTCGCCGATGTACATTCCGGGCCGTTTTCGGACCGCGTCGAGACCCTTTAAGACCTTGATTTTACTGGAATCGTAGACGTCTGCTTCAGACATGCTTGGGCCCAGCGGAGAGATGCGAAATCATACCTGAAATACCC